>NZ_JACYTW010000001.1:0-217583 GCF_014841395.1 Plantibacter sp. CFBP 13570
CGACCGCCGGCGCCGTCACCCCCAGCGCGAGGACCGTGAGCGCGGCCGCGGCGAGCGCGCGGACGGTGTTCGATGGGCTGCGTCGCATGGTTCCCCCGGCGCCGGTCACGATCGTCCGATCCGCGGCTCAGCCGACGAGCTTCTGCGCGGCTGCCCCGGCGGCCTTCATGGCTTCAGCGGGCTTCTCCTGGCCGACGAGGACCGCCTGCACCTTCTCCGCGATCTTCGTCTCGATCTGCGAGTACTGGACGAACTTCCAGAACGGGTTCGTCGAGCTCGTCTTGGTGATGCGGTCGCTGAAGTTCGTGGCGAACGAGTCGTTCTTCACGGCGTCGGAGTTGAGCGCGTCCTCGGTCGCCGGCGGCAGACCACGGGCAGCGAAGTCCTCGAGCACGGTCTCCGGGTCGGAGGTCACCCACTGGGCGAAGTCCGCTGCGGTGCCGGCGGCCGGACCGTCGACCACGGCGAGCGCCCCGCCCCATACAAGCGCACGCGGCGTGTCCCCCTGCTTGAGGACCGGCCGGGAGACCGGCTGCAGCTTGCTCGCGAAGTCGGGGTCGGGTGACTCGCCGGTCACCGCGCTCCGTCCGACGATCGCGTCGTCGTAGATCGCGGTGCGGCCCTGCGCGAAGAGGGAGCGTGCGTCGAAGCGGTCGACGTCTGCTGCGATGAGGCCCTGGTCGTACAGGCTCTTGTACCAGGTGACCGCCTCGATGCTCGCGTCGTCGCCGATCGTGACGGTGTCCCCGTCGACCAGCGGACTGCCGAAGGTCTGCATCCAGATGAGGATGTCCTTCAGCTGCGCGGCCTTCGTCGACGCCGCGTAGGGGATCATGCCGTTGCCGAGGCCCTTGAGCTGCTTGAGTGAGCCCTCGAACTCGTCGATCGTCGTGGGGAACTCGCCGATGCCGGCCTGGTCGAGGATCGCCTGGTTGGTGACGAGGCCGATCGCGCCGATCGTCCACGGGAGGCCGTACTGCACGCCGTCGAACGTCGCGGCCGTGAGTCCGGCCTTCGTGTATCCGCGTCCCTCGGTCAGCCCGGACACGTCCTGCAGCTTGCCGAGGCTCGCGAGGGAACCCAGCCACGCGACATCGACGTGGGCGACTCCGGAGAACTGCCCGCCGCGGACCTGCAGCATGAGCTGGTTGATGTACTCGTTGTAGGGGAAGGACACCTCACCGACGTCGATCTTGGCCTTGCCCTCGTATTTCTGCAGGAGGCTCTGGATGGCGGGTGCCGAAGCCTTCTCGGTGAGCGACCAGCTCGCGAAGTCGAAGTCGGTCGCTGTGCCGCCGGCGGTCGCCTTCGGGATGGATCCCGCTCCGGGCGCGGCACCGGTGGGCGCACATCCGGCGAGGGTGGCTGCGGCGACGCCGATGCCGAGGAACTGCAGGGCACGGCGGCGGGTGATGACGGTCTGCTGTGCGGCGGTGGCGAAGGACGGGGTGGTGTGGGACATGGCTCCTCCTCGAGCGTGATCCTGGTGGGACGTGTCTGGGTTGGTGGAACGGATTGTGGGGAGACCGGCGGCGGGCCGGTTCGGTGTGCTGCGCTCAGCCCTTCACGGCACCGGCGGTCAGTCCGCCGACGAGGTGACGCTGCAGGGCCATGAACGCGATCGCCACGGGTAGGGAGACGACGAGGGACGCGGCCATGAGCTCGGGCCAAGCCGTGGCCGCCTCACCGACGAATGTGTTCACGAGGCCGGGCGGGAGTGTCTGCTTGTCGGGTCCCGCCAGCGTGAGCGCGAAGATGAAGTCGTTCCACCCGCGGACGAAGGCGAACAGGCCCGCGGCGACCAGGCCGGGTGCGGACAGCGGCAGCACGATGGAGTGGATGATCCGCAGGCGGGACGCCCCGTCGACGCGAGCCGCCTCGATGAGTTCGTCAGGGATCGTGTCGAAGAACCCCTTCAGCATCCAGACGCACAGCGGCAGGGTGAACGTCGTGAAGGAGAGCACCAGCGCCGCGTAGGTGTTCAGGAGTCCGTAGGCACTGAACACCGAGTACAGGGTGATCAGCAGCAACGCCTGCGGGAACATCTGCGAGGCGAGCACGAAGTACATGAGTGATCGACGCCCGCGGTAGCGGAACTTCGAGAACGAGTAGCCCATGTAGGCCGAGACGATCACGGACAGCAGGGCGGTGATGACCGACACGATGATGCTGTTCCGCAGGTAACCGAACAGGTCCGGGTTCGATGCGAGGGCGGTGTAGGCCTCGAAGCTGATCTCCGTGGGGAAGAGCTTCGGTGGGTAGGAGAAGACCTGGGCTCGCGGGGTCAGCGAGGTGGCCAGCAACCAGTACACCGGCAGCAGCCCGAAGCCGCCGCAGACGATCACCGCGACCCAAGCGCTGATCCGGACCGCCCGGCTCTCCGAGCGGAAGAGCGACGGACGGCGTCGCAGCGTGCCGAGTTCGGTCGCGACGAACGGCGGTTGCGGGTCCGGCGTGGTGTCCTGCGGTGCAGGCGGGGCGGTGGAGACGCTCATTTCTGCTCGCCTTTCTCCGAGAATCGGACGTAGACGACGACGAGCGCCATCAGGAGGATGAGCCAGAGCAGCCCGAGGGCGCCCGCGTGGCCGAGGTCGAAGCCGCGGAAGGCGGTCTCGTACACGGCGGTGGCGAAGGTCTGGGTGCTCCCAGCCGGACCGCCGCCCGTCAGGACGTAGATGATGTCGAAGTGCTGGAAGTTCCAGATGAACTCGAGCAGCAGGACGAGGCCGATGATGCCCTTCAGCTGCGGGACCGTGATCGAGAAGAAGCGTCGAATGGTCCCGGCGCCGTCCATCTCGGCCGCCTCATGGAGTTCCTGTGGCACGGTCTGCAGGCCGGCGAGCAGCATGACCATGATCCAGGGGAAGGACTGCCAGGTCTTCGCCACGATCACCGCGAACATGGCCGTCTGCGGTTGTGCCAGCCACGCCTGCGCCTCGATTCCGAACAGACCGAGGACGGCGTTCGCCACTCCGTAGTTCGCGTTGAAGATCCACATCCAGAGGAACGACACGACGACACCCGGAACCAGCCAGGGGATCAGCATGAGTCCGCGCAGCATCTTGGCACCGCGGATGCGCGTGTTGAGTGCGAGGGCGAGCGCGAAGCCGATGATGAAGGGGGCGATGGTCGTCCCGAGGGTGAAGACCATGGTCTGCCCGAGCAGCTTGAGGAAGTCACCCTGGAGCACGTCGATGATGTTCTGGAGTCCGACGAACTCCCGTCCGGGGACGACCAGGCTCTGCTTGAAGAACGCCGTGACGAGCGCGGTCAGCAGCGGATAGGCGACGACCGCCACCAGGAGCGCGAGCCCCGGGAGGACGAGGACGAACGCGAACATCCCGTCCGGCATCCGTCTTGGTTTGTTTGAAACTGTATCTAACTGTGAAGTCGTCATACTCACATCCTTGTGAGGAGCATTCCGCTACATGCGGGGCTTCCTGGGGCGGCGGCGCTCTTATCAGCGGCCAAGTGTTGTTCAGCATGCCCGGTGTCCGCGTGACAGGTCAACGCGCGGTGGTCACGGTTCAATAACGGACTGTTCGTACTTGATTGAAACTGTCTCTTAAGAGCGTCCGTCCGCTGCCGGAGTGGACATGGGAGAGTTGATGGGTGAACTACGACCTCAGCGCTCCTGCTCGCCGCGACATCAAAGGCCTCACGGCCGCCATCGAGTCGGCCGAGGACGCTGCTTCACTGCAAGCGCGTCTGAGCGTGCCCCGCTACGGCGTGTTCGACCTCGTCGGCCGGGCCCGCCGCTCGCCGATCATCGGCGGACTCCTCCTGGCCGGCACGGCACTCGATCAGAACGGCAAGCCGACGAAGCCGTTGCAGGTGCTCGAGTCGATCCCCGAGCTCGACCCCGTCGACCCCGACGCCGGTGCTGTCGCCGCTCAGCTCGCCGAGCTCTCACACGGCGACCTCGTCACGGTGCGGTTCTCCGATGGCGCTTACGGCGACTTCGGAGTGACCGGCATCGCCGTCTGGTCGGTCCCCGGCACCACCTTCCTCGTGGGCGGCTGGCTCATCGGTTCCGCGGGTGCGCCGGCGCCCCGGGTCACCGAGCTCGTCCGTCTCGCACCCGTCGGCGACCACCCGTGGCCCGTCCCGGCCCAGATCACCGTCGTCGGCGAGGACATCGGCATCGACTGACCGCGCTTCGTTCGCCCGAAGAAGGGCGAACGAACAGACACCGGAGGCGCTGGGGGGGCGAACCGATGAGCAGGATGGTCCGCGAAGTCGTCTCGGCCGGGATGATGTGCCTCCCGTTGACAGCTGGGATCGTCGCTGCCTGGACCGTTCTCCCGACCGCACCCCCGACGCTCGACGTCCACGTCGACCGGAACGGAGTGGTCGACGGTACCGCGCCGACCTGGCTCATGATCGCGGTCCCGCTCGCGCTGTCCGTGGTCGCCGCGGTCCTCGGCATCGCCGGGCTCCGCGAGTCGTGGCAGGCGAACCGTCGGGTGCAGCGAGCACTCGCCGGAGGAGCGGCCGTGCTGGGTCTCGTCGTCTGGATGTGGTCGGTGGAGTTCACCCGATTGGCCGGCACGGGAGCCGACCTGGTCGCGCTGCCGGTCGTCCTCTCGGTGTTCGGCGCGATGTTCTGGGGCGTCCTCTGCTTGGTCGTCACCCCGCCCGATCTCCTCGCGGACTGAACCCCGGGCATGGGCACCACTGCCCATTCAGGGTTCGAGACGCTCGACCTACGCTCGTGATGTCCGAGCAGTCGACCGAGAGGAACATGACATGACCACACGAACGATGCGCAACAGGATCACCATCGCGGGGGCCGCCCTCGGTCTCGCCATCGCCGGCTCCGTCGGCGGGGTCGCCACGGCTGCACCGGCCCAAGCGGCGGGCCAGTGCGTCGACTACCAGTACTCCGCCGGCGGCGACGGTAGTTGCGTCGCCAACATCCAGACCCTGCTCAACGCCTTCGGACCGAGGATCCCCGGTGGTGTGACCAACCTGGAGGTCGACGGCCAGTTCGGCGACCAGACCCGAGCAGCCGTCGTCGCCTTCCAGACGTACTGGGGCATGCAGGTCGACGGCGTCGTGGGCGCCGAGACCTGGAACATCCTCTGCGGGCCGCAGATGGGCCCCGGGCCGATCTCGTGGTACCCGTACGACGCGGCGCGCGCCTCAGGCTGCAACATCTGACCGGACCCGCACGACGACACTCCCTCGCCCGTGTTCGGGCGAGGGAGTTCTCGTTCGCCCGGGAACGGGCGAACGAACGCGGCGGCTACTCCGCGTCGAAGGTGAAGAGCTGCGCCTGCTCGGGAGCGAGGAGCGGCATCGCGATCCCGACCTCGGCCATCGCGCGGCCGGTGAGCACGACCGAGCCCTCGGTCAGCCACAGTGGCGGCACGTCCTGGATCGACCGGGCGGGCGCGCCGAGGTCGAGTGGGCGGACCCGATAGCGACGCTCGGGATCGAGGCCGGGCACCCGGAGCGGCGCGGGGATCGCCGTCAGCGGCGCGGCGAGCGCCACCTGCGCGACGATCGCGGACGAGCGGTCCTGGGCGATCACCCCGTGCGCGTGCAGTGCCGGGTCGGCGCTGTCCATGCGGACGACCTCGCCCGTGTGCAGCAGCGGGCGGAGGCGCTTGTAGTGCGCGATCCATGCCGCGATCAACTCGAGTTCCGACTCGCTCGCCTCGTTGAGGTTCCACTCGATGCCAGCGCTCCCGAAGAGCGCCGTGGCGAGGCGGAACGCGAGGTCCGAGGTGCGCCAGGTGGTGTGCGAGCGGGCCGCACCGAGGTGACCGCCGAGATACTCCGGTGGTACGACGAGCCCCGTGTAGCGCTGGATCGACTGCCGCTCAAGCGGGTCGTTCGTGTCGCTCGTCCACACCCGTTCGACCCGTTCGAGGATGCCGAGGTCGATCCTCGCGCCACCTGACGCGCACGACTCGATGTCGACACCGGGATGCAGGGCACGCACCTCGTCGAGCAGTCGGTAGAGCGCCGTCGTCTGCCGGTGCGCCGAGCCGCCGAGGAGGTCGCGGTTGTGGTCCCACTTGAGGAACGCGATGTCGTACTCGGTCAGCAACGCGTCGAGGCGTCCGAGGAGGTACGCGAAGGCGTCCGGGTTGTCCAGGTCGAGCACCCGTTGGAAGCGCCAGGTCGGAGCGTCCGGCTGCCCGAGGACCCAATCGGGATGCGCGCGCGCGAGCTCCGAGTCAGGGTTCACCATCTCCGGCTCGACCCACAGCCCGAAGTCCATGCCGGCACCCGTGACCGCGTCGATGAGTGGTGACAGCCCGCCCGCCCAGCGTTCCGGGTCGACGAACCAGTCGCCCAGCGCACGGCGGTCGTCCGTGCGACCGGTGAACCAACCGTCGTCCAGGACGAACCGCTCGACACCGACGCGCTTCGCCTGCTCGACGAGGGTGAGCAGTGTCGGCAGGTCATGGTCGAAGTACACGGCCTCCCAGGTGTTCAGCACCACCGGGCGGGGCTTCGTGATCGTGCTCCACGAGCGGATCCAGGGGTGCAGTCGCGCGGAGACGCCGTCGAGACCAGCGTCGGAGTAGACGGCGACCGTCCACGGCGACTCGTAGGTCTCCCCTGGCTCCAGCGTGACTTCGCCGGGCGCGAGGAGTTCACCGGAGCCGGTGACCACGGGACCGAGTGGCGAGCGCTCACTCCAGATCACCTTGTCGCCGCTCCACGCGAGGTGGGTCGCCCACACTTCGCCGCTGCGGAACTCGAAGCCGGGTGCGCCCGCGACGGACAGGAACGCGTCGTCGTGACCGGGTCGTCCGTGACGGTGCTCGCGCGTCCAGGCACCCTGACCGAGGCGGTGGCGCTGCGGCGTGCGCTCGTGCGTCCAGAGACCGGTGAAGTCGAGGAGTTCGGTGGCGCGGCCGGGAACCGGGAGCACGACGGCGAGGGCGTCGACGGCGAGCGGTCGGTCGACCTCGGCGTCGTTCCGCACCGTGTGCCGGACGCGGAGCACACCCTGGGGGGTCAACTCGATCGTCGAGACGATCGTCACCGCGGCGCGCTCGTCGGACGTCGTCAGGATCAGCGAGGTGTCGGTGGCCTGCTGGTCGATCAGCCGCAGCGCGAGCAGGTTCGACGCATCGGTTCCGCCCGGCCGGTGCACGCCGACACCCGGGCGGCCGCTCCAACCGTCGAACACGGTGGGCAGCAGGCTGAGGCGCGGCGGGGCATCGATGGAGGAGGGCGGGATCGCCGGCGTCAGCCCGTGGGCGACGGCGATGAGGGAGTCGGCGGCGAGTTCGCCGACATCGGCTCCCCAGTGGAGGATGGTGGGCACCTCCGTGCCGCGGGCGTCGACGATCAGGCTGACGCCCGCGGCACGAAGGTGGTGGATCACTGCTCTGTTACTCCTTGACGGGGATGGACTGCGCCTTGAGGGCGTCGATCGTCGCCGACTGGCCCTTGGTGAGGGCGTCGAGCAGGGTTCCGTCGCCGGAGACCGCAGCCTTGAAGCCGTCGGACACGTCGTTGTACGTCTGCGTCATCGTCGGACCCCAGGCGAAGTCCTCCGACACCTCGGAGGAAGCCTCCGCGAAGACATCGTAGATCGGCTGGCCGCCGTAGAAGTCGACGCCCTCCTTGAGGACGGGCAGGTTCAGGCCCTCCTTCGTCGCCGGGTAGATGTTGGCGCTCTTGTTGAGCATGGTGAGCGCCTCGTCGGAGGTGTTCAGCCACAGCGCGAACTTCGACGCCTCATAGGGGTGCTTGGAACCGGTGAAGACGGCGGTCGAGGAACCGCCCCAGTTACCTGCCGCGGAGTCGCCGGCCTCCCACTGCGGAGCCTTCGCGACGGCCCACTTGCCGGCGGTGTCGGGAGCACCCGACGCGATGGAGTTCGCGCCCCAGACGGCGGAGTTCCAGGTCCAGGCGGCGCTGGAGTTGTAGGCGTTGTCCCACTCGGTCGTCCAGGTGGGGACGGTCGAGACGAGGTCCTCGTCGATCAGGTCCTGCCAGTAGTCGGCGACCTTCTTGGAGGCGGGGTCGGTCAGGTCGACGGTCCAGTCGGAGCCGTCGTTGTCGAACCAGCTGCCGCCGGCCTGCCAGACGAAGCCGGCGAACTGGTTGATGTCACCCTGCGAGAAGTTGGTGATGTAGGCACCGGTGGCGCGGACCTGCTTGGCGGCCTCCTTGTACTCCGCCCACGTCGTCGGGATGGCGATCCCGTTCTGCTCGAACAGGTCCGCGCGGTAGAACATGGCCATCGGACCGGAGTCCTGCGGGACGGCGTAGACCGAGTCGGACTCACCGAGCGAGACCTGACCCCAGGTCCAGTCGACGAAGTCGTCCTTGGCGGCCATGACGTCGTCGCACGCACCGAGGTCCATGAGGCCGTTCTGCACGCGGAAGTTCGGCAGGGCGTCGTACTCGATCTGGCCGAGGTCGGGGGCGTTGCCGGCCTTCAGCTGGTTGAAGAAGTTCTGGTACGTACCGCTGTTGCCGTTCGGGCCGGTCTGGACCTTGACCTGGATGTCGGGGTTCTCCTTGTTCCAGACGTCGACGACCTCTTCGATGCCGGGGATCCAGGAGGTGAAGCTGAGGTCGACCTTGCCCTCGGCCGGGGCGCAGGAGGCAGCAGCACTGCCGCCCTCCGACCCGGTGGAGGAGCAGCCGCTCAGGACGACGGCCGACAGCACCGCTGCGGCGACCGCTGTTCTCTTGAGGTTCATAGCGAATCCGTTCTTCTGTGAATGGTGCGGGATGGGTGTTGGTGCGGGATGGAGAGGAGTGTCAGCTCGTCGGTCCGACTACTTCACGGCGCCGGCACCGAGGCCGGAGCGCCAGAACCGCTGGAGCAGGAGGAAGGTGATGACGAGCGGGATGATCGACAGGAATGCGCCGACGAGGACGTAGAGGCGCAGCTCGGGGATCTGGTTGACCTGCGAGTTCCAGGAGTAGAGCCCGAGGGTGACCGGGAACAAGGCTTCGTCGCGCAGCATGATGAGCGGCAGGAAGAAGTTGTTCCAGATGGCGACGAACTGGAAGAGGAACACGGTGACGAGCGCCGGGAACATGAGTCGCACGGAGATGGTGAAGAAGGTCCGGATCTCACCGGCACCGTCGAGACGCGAGGCCTCGAGGAGTTCCTCGGGCACGCTCGACGCCGCGAAGATCCGCGTCAGGTAGACACCGAAGGGGCTCACCAGCGAGGGCAGGAAGACCGCCCAGAACGTGTTCGTGAGGCCCACCTGGCTGAAGATGAGGAACAGCGGGAGCGCGAGCGCGGTCGCGGGGACGAGCACACCGCCGAGGACGACGTTGAAGATCAGGTCGCGTCCCGGGAACCGGTACTTCGCGAGGGCGTAGCCGCACATGGCCGCGAAGAGGGTGCCGAGCAGTGCGCCGAGGCCGGCGTACAGCACCGAGTTCAGCATCCACTTGAGGTAGACGCCGTCGCGGTAGGCGACGAGCTGGCCGATGTTCTCGAACAGGTTGAAGTCCGCGAACCAGAGCGGAGCCGAGTTGCCGAACTGCGCTGACGACTTCGTCGAGGCGATGAACAGCCACCAGATGGGGATGAGGAAGTAGAGCGTGAAGACGAGCATCACGATGAGCGCGCCGGCGCGCGACAGGCGGCTCTCCTGCGGGCCGCGGCCGGTGGACAGGATGGCGGTCATTTGCCTTCCTTTCGCTGCGTGAATTTCAGGAACCCGAAGGAGAGGACGAAGGTCGCCAACGCGAGCACGACCGAGAAGGCGGCTGCGAGGTTCACGTTCGGGATGGACGAGGTGGTGTAGACGGTGAGGTTCGGGGTGAAGGTGCTGCTGACGGCCGAGCTGAAGGTGCGGAACACCTGCGGCTCGGCGAGGAGTTGCAGCGTGCCGATGATCGAGAAGATCGCCGTGAGCACGATCGCCGGCATCACCAGCGGGATCTTGATCGACCAGGCGATGCGCGCCTGACCGGCGCCGTCGAGCCGCGCGGCCTCGTAGATCTCCGTCGGGATGGAGAGCAGCGAGGAGTAGATGATGAGCATGTTGTAGCCGACGAACACCCAGGTGACGACGTTCGCGATGGCCCAGAGCACGAGATCGGCCGAGAGGAAGTCCACGTTCTGCGTGATCGCGGTGAACGGCGACAGGTTCGGCGAGTAGAGGAAGCCCCACATGATGGCGGCGATCACGCCGGGCACCGCGTACGGGACGAAGAACGCGAGACGGAAGAACCGCTTGCCCCGCAGGAGCGGCGAGTCGAGCAGCAGCGCGAAGAGGAGCGCGAGCCCGAGCATCACCGGCACCTGGACGACGCCGAACAGGAGCACCCGTCCGACGGACTGCCAGAACGGGCCGTTCTGGAAGACCTGCACGTACTGCGCCAGTCCGCCGAACACCTCCCGGGCCTGACCGAAGGTGCCGTCACGCTCGATCACGAGCAGCGACTGGTAGACCGCGTACCCGATCGGCACGAGGTAGAACAGCGTGAACAGCACGGCGAACGGGACGATGAAGATCGCGATCGCCCGCTTGTGCTGCACCACCGCCTTCGGCAACTTGGCCGCCCTCGGCGGGCGGACGGGCCGTGGCGACGTCGCCTCGGCCGTCTCGATGTTGACGCTCATCGCGTGCGGTCCTCTCTGATGACGCGCACGGCGCCGGCTGGCACGCGTGCGATGGAGTCGACGGGTTCGCCGGTGACGAGCTCGCGCCCGCTGGCCGGCAGCTCGACGTCGTTCGTCGAGTGGTTGATGAGGAAGAGGTAGCTCCGTCCCTCATCGGCGCGGCGGATGACCTCGAGGCCCGGCTGGTCCGGATCACCCTGCGGCAGCGCCCCGGCCCCCGCGGCTGCGTCGCGGAGCACCTCGTCGAGCGCGACGGCATCCAGGTTCGTCGCGAGGTACCAGGCGTCGCCGCCACCCGCGATGCGGTTGCGCGTGACGGCCGGGCGACCGGCCGACGGGCCGTCGGCGAAGGAGTCGACGACCTCGGCACCGCGGGCGCGGGTCCGCTCGGACCAGGCCGTCGCGGTCCGGCCCGACGCGAGCGTCAGCACCTGGCCGGGAAGGACGGGGGCGAACTCCTCGACGTTGACGCCGAGCAGCTCACGGAACGCGCCGGGGTAGCCGCCGGGGCGGACCCGGTCCTCCTCGTCGGCGATGCCGCTGAAGAACGTGACGACGGCGTGCCCACCGGCTGCGACGAAATCCGAGACGACCGCGGCCTCGCTGTCGCGCACCAGGTACAGGTTCGGGACGACGACGAGCCGGTAGGCGGAGAGGTCGGCGCCCGGACGCACGACGTCGACGGTGTGACCCAGACGACGCAGCGACGCGTGGACCGCGTGGACCTGCGAGAGGTGGTCGATCGCGTGGGTCGGGCGACTCTCGCCGTCGGCGGCCCACCAGTTCTCCCAGGAGAAGAGGAGGGCGACATCGGCCTGGACGCGCGTGCCGGTGATCTCGTCGAGTCGGTCGAGGGTGCCGCCCAGCTCGATGACCTCGCGCCACACGTCCGAGTCGGTACCCGCGTGCGGCAGGAGGGCCGAGTGGAACTTCTCCGAGCCCTGCAGCGACGCCCTCCACTGGAAGAAGCAGATCGCCTCGGCGCCCTTCGCGACGTGCGTCAGGGAGTTGCGGGTCATCTCGCCCGGTGCCTTCGCGAGGTTCTGCGGCTGCCAGTTGACCGCGCCGGTGGACTGCTCCATGAGCAACCACGCACCGCCACCCGCGAGACCGCGCGTGAGGTCGCTCGCGAACGCGAGTTCGGCCGTGGGGTCCGCGAGGCGGTTGTCGAGGTAGTGGTCGTTGGCGACGACGTCCATCTCGGGCGCCCACTGCCAGTAGTCGAGGTTCCGGATGTGCGCGGTGACCATGAAGTTGGTCGTGACTGGCACCGAGCTGTGGCGGCGCAGGACCTCGAGCTCGGCCCGGTAGTAGCCGAGGAGCTCGTCGGAGGAGAAGCGGTGGAAGTCGATGACCTGGCTCGGGTTCCGGCTCGACAGGGTCAAGCGCGGCGGCAGGATCTCGGCGAAGTCGCTGTACTGCTGGCTCCAGAACGACGTGCCCCACGCGGTGTTCAGGCGCTCGATCGTCTCGTAGCGGGCGCGGAGCCAGCCCCGGAAGGCCTCGGCGCTCTCGTCGTCGTAGCAGAGCGCGTTGTGGCAGCCGAGTTCGTTCGACACGTGCCAGAGCTCGACGGCGGGGTGAGCGCCGTAGCGCTTGGCGATGCGCTCCACGAGTTCGAGGGCGTAGCGACGGAAGACCGCGGACGACGGGCACCAGGCCTGGCGACCGCCGGGGAAGCGCGTCGTCCCGTCCTCGGTCTCGGGGAGGATCTCCGGGTGCCGGAACGTCAGCCACGGCGGGGCCGATGCGGTGCCGGTCCCGAGATTCACCCGGATGCCGGCCTCATGGAGCAGGTCGAGGATCTCGTCGAGCCCGGCGAAGTCGAACTCCCCGGGCCGTGGCTCGAGGTGCGACCAGCCGAAGATGTTGAGGGCGACGAGGTCGACGCCCGCCTCCTGCATGAGCGCGACGTCTTCGCGCCAGACGGACCGATCCCACTGCTCGGGGTTGTAGTCGCAGCCGTAGGCGATGCCGTCGTGGCTGAACGTGGGGGTCGTGCTCATGGTGCCTTCCGCGATCTGTGAACGTGCACAGATCGAAGAGCGACAACTCCACATTGAGAGTCTGTGAACGTACACAGAGTAGGCGTGCGTTTCTGAATCTGTCAACACGGAGCCCGCCGAAGGCCGCCCGGACCGGCGCTAGGGTGGAGCCGTGACCCCTCCGCCGACCCGACGCAAACGAGCGACGGTGCACGATGTCGCCGTCGAGGCCGGCGTCTCCCGGGGCACGGTCAGCCGGGTCGTCAACGGCGAGCGCTACGTGTCGGCTGAAGCGCGCGAGGCGATCGAGGCCGCCATCGAGAAGGTCGGCTACGTGCCGAACACGGCCGCCCGGAACCTCGTCATGCAGCGCACCCAGGCCGTCGGGTTCGTCGTCCACGAGCCGCACAGCCTGTTCGTCGACGACCCCAACATCGGCAACATCCTGCTCGGGGCGAACGAGGCACTCTCACAGGCCGACCACCAGCTCGTCTGCCTGGTCGTGGACTCCGAGCGCGACACCGACCGCATCACCCGGTACCTCTCGGGCGGCTTCGTCGACGGGGTGATCATGGTCTCCGCTCGCCAGAACGACCCGATCACGCGCGTCATCGAGCGCCTCGGTCTCCCCGCGACCTTCGTCGGCCACCCGCCCGACCTCCGTGAGCTCCCCTTCGTCGGGATCGACAACCGGTCGGCGTCGGTCGACATCACCGGAGAGCTGATCGGCGCCGGTCGACAGCACATCGGCATGATCGCGGCAGCCCTCGACCGGGACTCGGGCTCAGACCGACTCGCAGGGTTCCGTGACGCGCTCGGCGACCGCTTCGACGAACGACTCGTCGTGGAGGTCCCGCTCTACTCGCACCAGGACGGCTTCGCCGGCATGTCGGAACTGCTCCGCCGGGAGCCGGACATCGACGGCGTGTTCGCGGCTTCGGACGCCGTCGCGGCCGGAGCGCTCGAAGCCCTCCGTGCGGCAGGGCGGAGCGTGCCGGAGGATGTGTCGGTCGTCGGCTTCGACGACTCGGCGTGGGCGCTCCGATGCCACCCGCCCCTGACCACCGTCCACCAGCCGGCGGCGGCCGTCGGTCAGCGCGCGGCGGAAGTACTCCTCGCGCAGCTCCGGGGCGAGACGATCTCGCCTGTCGGCTCGTTCGTCCCCACGTCGATCGTGCGTCGCGGGAGCGTCTGAACCCATTCGTTCGCCCATTCTTGGGCGAACCAGCACTCCGTCGCCCAAGAATGGGCGAATGACTGCCGGAGGAGCGACTCAGAGCTGCGGTGACGGCCGTCGGATCGCGGCGCGCTTGGCCTCGTCGAAGGTGTCCACATGCAGCCATTCGGGCGGGCTTGGTGCCACGATGAGGACGTCGTAACCGGTGCCCTGTGCCTCGACGTACGCGAGACAGCATTCGGGCGAGGAGGGGTCGGCGTCGTTCGAGATCCGCCATTGCCGGGCACCGATCGGGACGACGTGGTGCCGTTCGGACGAGTCTCGCGCTGGAGACACATCGTGCTGTGAGGGAAAGGACGGCTCGAGCGACACTGCTGGAGCATGCTTCGTGACCATGCCATCAGGCTAGGCGCGCTCGCGGAACGCGTCCCGAGGCTTGACTTCACAGGTTCGCGACGACGCGCCGGGCTGCAGGTGGACGATCAGCGCGGCGGGCGTCGCACGGTCTCGAGCCCCAAGAACACGAGGGCGACCACGATCGGGCCGTAGACGAACCCGTCGGCGAGGGTCAGTGATTCGCCGAGGAGGAGGACCGCCACGAGGACCAGCAGCACCGGTTCCAGATAGCTGAGCAGCCCGAAGACGCCGAACGACAGCAGACGACTCGCGACGAGGTACAGCACGAGGGCGACACCACCGATCACCCCGAGGAGCACGATCCCCCAGCCCAGCTGCGGGTGCGCGGCCAGGATGGCGAGTGAGGACGGTTGCAGTGCCAGCACGACCGCGACGGGGACGAGGACCGTCAGCTCGAAGCAGAACGCACCGATGGAGTCGAGCCCGGCTCGGCGCCGGATCGCGAAGTACACCGGGTAGCCGACCGCAACCGCGATGGTCGCCCAGGACAACCCACCGGCGACGACGATCGCGGCGGTGACACCGATGGCGGCTGCGACGACCGCAGCGATCCGGAGCGGTGCGAGTCGCTCCCGATGCAGGACGACGCCGACCACGACCATCGCCAATGGCATCAGCAGGTAGCCGAGCGCGAGTTCGAGCCCGTGCCCGGTCTGCGGTGCCCAACCGAAGAGCCACAGCTGCAGGGACAACAGGAGCCCGTCGAGGACGACCACGAGGACGAGGAGCGGACGACGTGCGAGACGGACCGCGATGTCGCGGACGTCCCGCCACCACCCGAACACCGCGATGAGCGTCGCCAGCACCGGCACCGTCGCGATCACGCGCCAGGCGAAGATCTCGTTCGCCCCGAACGGCTCCAGCAGCGGTGGCAGGAAGAACAGCGCCGCGAACAGGAACGAGGCGACGACGGAGACGAGGACCCCGCGGGGCGTCGTCTCGCGATGCTCAGGGGGAAGGGCGGCCGTCACGGGTCCTCACCCTATCGTCGGCGCGACCCCGGCCCGGCCGACTCGACGCCGCCGGCACTCACCAGTCGTGGACGGTGCCGTCCGTCAGCCGGTTCACCGGCAGGTACGCCTTCGTGTACTCGAACGCGGCGGCCGCGTCCTCGTCGAGTTCGACGCCGAGGCCGGGCTGCTCGCCGGGGTGCAGGAAGCCGTCGTCGAAGGTGAAGGAGGTCTGGAAGACCTCGAGCGTCTGCTCGTTGTGCGGCATGTACTCCTGGATCCCGAAGTTGTGGATCGCGAGGTCGAGGTGCAGCGCTGCGGCCATCCCGATGGGCGAGATGTCGGTGGGGCCGTGGATGCCGGAACGGATCCCGTAGATGGCCGCGAAGTCGAGCAGTTTCTTCATCGCCGTGATGCCACCGGTGTGCGTCACCGCCGAGCGGACGTAGTCGATGAGGCGCTCGGTGATGAGGGTCTGGTAGTCGTACACCGAGTTGAAGACCTCGCCGATCGCCAGCGGCGTGGTCGAGTGCTGGCGGACGAGTCGCAGGGCGGTCTGGTCCTCCCCCGGTGTGCAGTCCTCGAGCCAGAAGAGCTTGTACGGCTCGATGTCCTTCGCGAACCGGGCGGCCTCGATCGGCGACATGCGGTGGTGTCCGTCGTGCAGGATCCGGAGGCCCGTCCCGAAGTCCTCGCGGATCCGTTCGAAGACGCCCGGCATGTGCGCGAGGTAGCCGGCCGTGTCCCAGGACTCCTCGGTCGGTGCCGTGGCTGCCGAGCCGTCCGCCGCTCGCTTCGCCGGCTCGTAGTCATAGCGGACCCCGGGTCCTGCGGCGGACACCCCATAGACCTGCCCGAGTCCCGGCACACCGGTCTGGACGCGCACCGCGGTGAACCCGAGCTCCTGGTACCCGGTGATCGCGTTGGCGAGCGCCTGGTAGTCCGTCCCCGAGGCGTGAGCGTACGCCCGGATCCCCGATCGGCTCGCCCCGCCGAGCAGCTGGTACAGCGGCACCCCGGCCTTCTTGGCCTTGATGTCCCAGAGCGCCATGTCCACCGCCGCGATGGCCGCCATCGTGACGGGGCCGCGCCGCCAGTACGGTCCGCGGTACAGGTACTGCCAGGTGTCCTCGATGCGGTCCTCGTCACGGCCGATCAGCATCGACGCGACGTGGTCGCCGAGGTACGACGCGACAGCGAGCTCACGCCCGTTGAGGGTCGCGTCGCCCCAGCCCACGACACCGTCGCTGGTGGTGATCTTCAGGGTGACGAAGTTCCGGCCGGGACTCGTGACGATGACGTCCGCGCGTTCGATGCTCATGGGGTTCCTTTCGAGGAGGTCGGGTGCCGGTCAGATGGCGTCGCGCGGGTCGGTGAGGTCCCGACCGGCGACCTCGGGCATCCAGATGGACGCGACCAGGGCACAGAGAGTGAAGACGCCGAGCATGATGATGATCGGGATGAAGGAGCCGGTGGCGGCGGACACCCAGGCGGCGGCGATGACGGGACCGGCGCCGGTCGCGACGATCGCGGCGATCTCCCGGGCCATCGCGGTGTAGGTGTAGCGGTTCCGCGCGCCGAAGAGTTCCGGCAGGGTCAGGTTCTCGAGCGACGCGAAGCTCATCACGGCCAGGTTGTGCAGGACGACGTAGCCGACGAACACCTGGACGGTGTCCTTGCTGTGGATCATGAGCATGGTCGGGACGATGATGATGAGCGCGATGATCGCCCACACCATGTACATGCGCTTCCGTCCGTACCGGTCACCGAGCCAGCCGGAGAGCGGCACGGTGATGAAGGCGACGAGCGAGGAGACGATGACGGCGTTCACCCCGATCGACCGGTCCAGCAGCAGGACGACGGTGATGTAGCTGATGAGGTACGTCTGGACGAGTCCCGAGTTGCCGGCCTGACCGAACCGCAGCAGGAGCGCGATGCTGAACGCCTTGATCGGCTTGCGGTTCATGGCCTCGAGCGTGCGGAGGTTGCCGGTCTCGGTCGCGAGGGCGATGGTCTCCTGCTTGGTGAGCGCCTTACCGTCGACGACGTCGTCACGCTCCTCGAAGACCGGGCTCTCCTTGAGGTTGAAGCGGACCCAGACCGCGAAGAGCATGATCACGACGCTGCCGATGAACGGGATGCGCCAGGCCCACGCGATGACCTCGTCCTCGCTGAACGCCAGGAGCAGACCGGCCCACAGCGCGGAGGCGAGCAGGGTGCCGCAGTTGGTCCCGAGCGCCACGAGCGATGCGATGATGCCGCGTCGCTTGGCCGGGGCGTACTCGGCGAGCATGACGCCGGCGCCCGAGATCTCGGCACCGGCTCCGAAGCCCTGCGCGATCCGCAGGAGGACCAGCAGGATCGGCGCGAGGATGCCGACCTGCGAGTAGGTCGGCAGGAATCCGATGAGCGTCGTCGACAGGCCCATGAGCAGGATCGTGTAGAAGAGGACCTTGGTCCGGCCGGTCTTGTCGCCGAGCCGGGCGAAGAAGAACGCGCCGACCGGACGGGCGACGTAGCCGACCCCGTACGTCGCCATCGCGGCGACGACGGCCATGGCCGGGTCCTCGTTGGAGAAGAAGAGGTCGGCGAACACGAGCGCGGCGGCCAGCGAGTAGAGCTGGTAGTCCATGAACTCGAGCGCGGTGCCGAGCCACCCGGAGATGGCGGCGCGGACGAGGTCGCGGACGGATCGGTTCGCGGTGGGGTCGCCGGTGGCGACGGACGATTTGGGTTCTGACATGAGGTACTCCTTCGGACCTACGGGATGCAGCGGAAGTGGGGGTGGGAGTGGGCGGTGGGTGGCTCAGAAGGCGAGGAGCACCTTCGCGGACCGGGACGAGTCCCGAGCGACGGCGAAGGCCTCGACCGCCTCCTCGGCTGGGATCACCTGGGTCACGACGGCGTCGAGGAGATCGCCCTCGGCGAGGAACGCGATCGCGTCGTCGATCTCGGTGGAGAAGCGGAACGCGCCGCGGATGGTGAGCTCCTTGGCGAGCATGGGGGCGAGGTTGATCGGGCTGTCGGCGTCGGGGAGCATGCCGACCTGGACGATCGATCCGCCTCGTCTCGCGGCCCGGACCGCCTGGGTCAGGGCGACCGGCGCGCCGGAGCACTCGAAGACGACGTCGTAGGACTCGTCGGCGACGGCGTCCCGACCCACGAGCAGGAGCTCACCGGCTCCAACGGTCGCAGCGCGCTCCAGCGCCTGTTCGCGCATGTCGCTCGCCGTGATCGTCGCTGCACCGGCGCGGCCGGCCGCGGCGATCACGAGCAGACCGATGGGGCCTGCACCGATGACGAGGACCCGCGCACCGCGCACGTCGTCGGCCAGCCCGACCGCGTGCATGGCGACCGCGAGGGGTTCGGCGAGCGCCGCCCGCTCGAGCGGGAGTCCGTCGGGCAGGACGCGCACCATCGAGTGTTCGACGATCAGGTACTCCGAGGCCCCACCCTGTCGGTGCGGGTTCGCCGCGGCGCTCCCGAGGTAGTCGCCGCCGGGCCTCAGGTGTGGGCGGTCCTCGAGCCCCGGCAGGCTCGGGCCGTATCGCGCCGGGTGCACGGTGACCCGGGTGCCGGGGGCGAGCCGACCGGAAGGGTCCACGTCGACGACGGCCGAGAGCTCGTGGCCGGGGGTGAGCGGTTCCCGGATGACGTACTCGCCGTTCGCTCCGTTGAAGTAGTAGTGCAGGTCGGAGCCGCAGATACCGACGTACCGCACTCGGAGGCGGACCTCGCCGTCGCGTGGTTCCGGGGTGACGGCGTCCTCCCAGCGGATGTCCTCCGCGCCGTGGATCGCGAGCGTCTTCATCGGTGGGCTCCTGTCGTGGTCATGGGTGCCTGTGAGGCGGCGATGCTGTCGCGGATGGCGGCGTCGACGCCGTGTCGGCGAATGGTGTCGATCAGTTCGCCGACCCGCGAGATGAAGGTCTGCTGCTCGGCGAGGTCCTGCCCGAAGAGGTGCAGCTCAGCGATCACCCGATGTGCGAGGTGCCGACCGTCCGTCGACGTGCCTGCCAGCCGGGCGAGCTCCTCGCGGGCCGGATCGACCATGGCGCGCGCGTGCGGACCGGGGTCGAACCCCGGCATCGGGGCGATGCAGGACAGGTAGGCCGCGACCGTGAGGGCGATGAGGTGTGGAACGGATCCGGCCTCGAGCAGTCGGAGGGCGGGTTCCGGGATGCGCTGGCGGAGCTTCACCGATCCGTCGGTGCCCACCTGCGCCGTGCGGTGCCCGAGGGCGTGGTTGGCCCAGCGTTCGAAGAGCTGCCGCTCATACGTGCGGACGTCGACACCGGACGGGAACCGCACGGACGGTTCGTACTCGTCGCGGAGGATCGCCAGTGCGGCGGATTCGACGGCGGTGTCGGCGATCGACTCCGAGATCGTGGCCACCCCGCGGAGCGCACCGAGGTAGGCGATGAGCGAGTGCGTCCCGTTGAGGAGCCGCACCTTCATCTGCTCGTACGCCCCCACCTCGTCGGTGAACACGGCGCCTCCGGCCTCCCAGGCGGGACGCGCAGCGGCGAAGCGGTCCTCGATCGCCCACATCGTGAACGGTTCAGCGGAGACCGGTGCGTCGTCCCGGACGCCGAGGCGGGCTGCCACGAGCTCGCGCAGTCGCGGGGTCGTCGCCGGGACGATGCGGTCGACCATGCTGGACGGGAAGGCGACCGCGCTGTCGAGGTAGGCGAGCGCTTCCGCGCCCTCGGTGCCGCGCAGTTCGGAGAGGAAGGCCCGGACGAGCGCCTCCGTGCGAGCGCCGTTCTCGCTCAGGTTGTCGCAGCTCAGGATCGTGATCGGGGCACCGCTACCCGAAGCCCGACGCTGTAGACCGCGGGCGAGCTGGCCGATGGTCGTCTGCGGCGGGCCTCCGCGGAGGTCGGCTGCGATCAGCGGGGCGCCCAGGTCGAGGAGGCCGGTCGACGGTGAGGCGCTGTAGCCGTGCTCCGTCACGGTCAGCGTGACGACCCGGATGCGGTCGTCCGCGAGGATACCGACCACGCGCTCCGGATCCTCCGTCGCGACGAACACGTCGGTGTGCACCGCAGGCACGGAGAACGAGGCCCCGGTGGGTGAGATCTCGGCGACCGTGTAGCGGAGATCCTGCGCCTGCATGGCGTCGACGACCGCTCGAGACCGGGATGCGACACCGACGATGCCCCATTCATCGCTGCCCGCGCTGAGCGCAGCCGCCGTGTGGACGGCCTGGTGCGCTCGGTGGAAGTTGCCGAGGCCGAGGTGCAGGATGCCGGCGGCGGACGGTGCCGGGTGCTCGGGACGCGGGCCCGAACCAGCGCCCAGTCGCGGCGGCAGGGCCGTCATCGCCGAGCCTCGGGGCACTGCGTCGTCGGCTGGAGGAGATCCGCGTCGATCATCATGAAAGCGATTCTGAATGGTTTGTACAAAGTTTGTCAAGTAGTTTCATGGCAGCACGATGCCGCATCATGAGTACACCCGACCCCGCGAAGGATCAACCGTGACCGCCACCCTCACCGATGTCGCCCGTCACGCGGGCGTCTCCATCGCCACCGCGTCGCGGGCGTTCGGCGAACCGGATCGCCTTGCGAACGCGACGCTCGAGCGGGTCCTCACGGCGGCGGCGGACCTCGGGTACTCGAACCCGAACGGCTCGACGGCGGAGAAGACCTTCGGCGTCATCGTCCCCGACATCGCCAGCCCGGTCTACGCGACACTCCTGAAGGGCGTCCACGCCCAGGCCTGGCAGGGACGCCACCGCCCGGTGTTGTTCGACACCGACGAGGACCTGCATCGGGAGCACGAGCAGCTGGAACTGGCGCGGAAGCTCAACGGGATGCTCCTCTGCTCGCCACGCCTCCCGGACGACGAGATCCGCGCGCTCGTCGGCGACACCCCGGTCGTGGTGGTCAACCGCATCATCGACGGCCTGCCCTACGTCGTGATGGACACCGAGAGCGGGCCACGGCAGGCGGTCGAGCACCTCGCCGCCCTGGGTCACCGACACATCGCCTACGCGGCCGGTCCGAAGCACTCCTGGGCGGACCTCCGCCGTGGCGACGCGGTCGCGGCGGCATGTGCACAGCTCGACATCGAGTTCACCCGCCTGGGCCACCAGGCGGCCTCGATCCAGGGCGGCCTCGCCGCAGCGGCCACGATCGTGGCGAGCGGCGCGACGGCGGTCATCGCCTACAACGACCTCGTCGCCCTCGGCATCGACGCCGGGATCACGTCGATGGGCAAGCGCTGCCCCGAGGACCTCAGCATCATCGGCACCGACGACATCGAGATGGCGTCCATCCGCCAGCCCGGTCTCACCACCGTGCGGCTCGCGATCAACCGGTGCGGGTCGTTGGCGGTCGAGGTGCTGCTCCACGCCATGGCCGGAGGGTCGCCCCGTTCGGTCGCGAGTCTCGACTCGCAGCTCATCGTGCGCGACTCGACGGCACCCCCGCGCCGGGCCTGAAGCGACGGACGGCAGCTTCGCCGATCAGCCGGCGTCCCATCGGTGGAGCCGGGCGGCCGCGAGACCCGACACGAGCGCGCACGCCGCCATCAGGCTCCAGACCACCGCGAGCGGTACGGGCTGAGGGCCTTGGGAGATGGTCGCCTCGAGCGCGCCGACGATCCAGGTCGTGGGCAGGAGCCGAAAGAGACCGGCGACCCACTCCGGAAGGAACGCGAGCGGGAAGAGGGCCCCGGACGTGGCCAGAGCGAGCATCGGCAGCAGGTACGCGAGTTGCATGGCGATGTCCGGGTTCGACAGCCGGGCGGCGAGGAGATAGCCGAAGCCGAGCAGCATCGCGCCGCCGAGCAGCATCGTGACGGCGACCGCGACGAGATCGGAGAGCGGACGAGCGGGCACCGTCCAGGCCGCCAGAGCGATGATCGCCGCTGCCTCGACGACGACCAACCCTACGCGGATCGGTAGATGTCCGAGCAGGTACGCGTCGCGTCGGGCCGGCGAGGTCGACAGCGCCCGCAGCAGGCCGGTGCTGCGATGCCGGACCAGCGGGACCGTGGTGAGCATGAACGCGATCGCCATCAAGCCCGTGCTCGAAACGAGCGGGAGGCCTCGCTCCAGCACGCCGGCCGGGGTGCCGGACGCCGTCGCCACGAGGGCGTCCACACCCCAGAGCAGTCCGATCAAGGCCAGGAAACTCGCCACGAGCGCGATGATCGAGCGCGGGTCCCGGACGAGGTCACGCGCGTGGGCCGCGGCGAAGCTCCGGACCTGCGCTGGGAACGCATGCGTCGTGCTCATGGGCTGTGGGCCCGGTCGCCCTCGGCTGCAGACGTCGGCCGATTCGCGAGATCGATGAAGAGATCCTCGAGTGACCCGTGCGCCACTCGGAACCCGCGCGGTCTGAGACCGGTGGAGAAGGTGAGTCGGCGCAACACGGCGTCGGGGTCGTCGGTCACGATCCCGACCAGGCTGACGGCGCCCTTCGCCGTCACGGTGATCTCGCCGGGGATGTCGTGGGAACGCAACTCGTCCGCGGTGGTCCGGCCGGGGACCTCGAAGGTCACCGTGGCCGTCGCGGCGTGTTCCCGGACCAGGGTCTCCGGCTCCCCCGAGGCGGCGATCGAGCCGTCCACGAGGACGGCGATCCGGTCGCAGACCTGGGTGGCCTCGTCCATGTGGTGCGTCGAGAGCAGGATCGTGGTCCCGCGCTCCTGCTGGCGCCGGATGATGCCCCAGAGGTTCCGTCGAGCCTGCGGGTCGAGTCCGGCCGACGGCTCGTCGAGGACGACGATCTCGGGATTGCCGATCAACGCGATGGCGATCAGCAGGCGACGCTCCTGGCCGCCTGAGAGGTGCTTGACGCGCACGCGCCGTGCCTCCCCCAGGTCGAGCTCGTCCAAGACCTCCTCGGGGCGCCGCACGTCGCGGTAGAACGACGCGAAGAGGTCGAGCGTCTCCGCGACCGTCAGCGTCGGGAACAGGGTGGCGGCCTGCGGCTGCACCGCCATCCGCTCGGTCACGTATCGGCGGTCGATCGACGGGTCTCGTCCGAGCACCCGGACGGTTCCGTCGGTGGGACGGCGGAGTCCGACGATGGTCTCGAGCGTGGTGGTCTTCCCGGCGCCGTTCGGTCCCAGCAGGCCGAACACCTCGCCCGCGTGGACCCGGAGGGAGACGTCGCGCAGGACGCTCCGGTCACCGTAGCGCTTGCTGAGCCGGTCGACGGTGACGACCACTCGGTGCGATCCGTTCATCGTCGCCCTCCAGACGGCGGGGCATCGTGTTCACCCGGGAAGAAGATCTCCTCGATCGGGCGGGAGAGCAGTGCGGAGACCCGGAACGCCAACGGCAGGGAGGGGTCGTAGCGCCCGGTCTCGAGCGCGTTCACCGTCTGCCTGGAGACGCCGAGTGCTTCAGCGAACTGGACCTGGGTCCACCCGCGTTCGGTGCGCAGGGCGCGGACGTCGTTCTTCATCGGGTGGCCCGGAAGGAGACGACACCGATGGTCACGCCCCAGACCGCCATCCCGCCGATGAACACCCACCATTCCGGCTGGGGGACGACGACACCGGCGGTCGACAGGAACACGACCGCGAGGCTGATCAGCATCGCCGCGCCGAACCCGATCGCGAGACTCAGCACGATCACTCCGCGCTGCAGTTCGTCGACACGGCGCACGTGCCGGATGAGGGCGATCACGATCCACACCACCGGCACGAGCGGGACGAGTGCGACCGCGACGGCTGCGGGCGATCCCGGCTCGGTGGGGAGCAGCTCCGGCAGGAAGAGGAACGTCACGAGGAACCCGACGGCACCGGCCGCGATCTCCCACATGTATCTGCGGGACGCACGACGCTCCTGCGGCGTCGATCCCCGTGTCGTGTGTTCGTTCATGCTGCCACCTCTCGTTGCGTGTCGGACATCGTGGTCGTCCACCCATCGCGCTCGGACTGATCCCACTCGAACCACCGCACGGCGAGCACGCTTGCTGCGACGGTGACGAGCGACATGAGCCCCCAGAGCGCGGGGACGGGGAGGAACGGTTCGGCCCCGGTCAGTGAGGCACTCGCGGCGGCGACGAACCAGGTGGTCGGCAGGCAGTTCATGGCGACCTGCACGGCGGCGGGGAGGATGGACTGCGGCAGGAGCCCACCCGACGCGAACACGAGCCCGATCGTCACCATCACCATCGTCTGTTGTGTCGCCTCGGCGTTCCGCGATCGGGCGGCGAACACCAGCGCCAGAGCGAACAGCATCGCCGCTCCGAGGAGGAACGAGACCCCCAGGGCCGGGAGGTCCACACCGTCGACGTACCTGCGCCAGACCGCGATCCCGGTCGTCAGCACCAGGATCCCCGCCGCCACCAGCGCGCGCAAGGGGAGCTGCGCGAGGAGGAAGGTGGACCGCCGGAGCGGTGTCACGCCGAGCAGCCGGATGAGTCCGCGTTCCCGCATCGCCACGAGCGGCACGGTGGTCCCGATGAACGCGACGCTCGCGACGCCGACCAGGACGACGATCCCGAGGTTCTCCTGCAGCGGGTCGATCTTCACGTCGCCCTCGTCGTCCATCACCGTCACCCCGTGAGCCGGGACGCCTGCGTCGCGCAGCCCTCGCCAGATCGGGTCCCATGCAGCCTGGTCCGCAGCGTCGAGCACCACCAGGGCGCGCCCCTCGTGCACGGTCACCCGCGTGTTCCGATCGGGGTCGTCGGGGGCGACCACCTGCACACCGGCCCGCTCGAGCGCCGACGAGACTCCCGGTTCGTCCGTGTCCAGCGCTGCGACCGGAGCAGGGCCCAGGACGACGAACGCGAGCCACATGGAGACGTAGATCACGAGGATGATGCCGGTCATGAACCACATCGAGATCCCGGTGAGCGGGTTCCTGAGCACGTCGCGAGCGCTCATCGACGCCAGCCGCCGGAACGCGGCGCCGCCGCAGCGGGCCGACCTGTCGTTCGTCATCGTCGGCGCATCTGGACGATCGAGTCCGAAATGACAAGGAAACCTGACATACGTCAAGCATGCTTGTCATCCGGCGACGTGTCAAGCTTCCTTGGCAACGACAGGCACGGCAGGATGGGATCGTGCTGAACCGACTGGGTCTCCTCCGTATGACCGGCCGCGACCCCGGCGAGGGGCACCGGGT
The DNA here is from genome assembly GCF_014841395.1 of Plantibacter sp. CFBP 13570. Taxonomy (NCBI): domain Bacteria; kingdom Bacillati; phylum Actinomycetota; class Actinomycetes; order Micrococcales; family Microbacteriaceae; genus Plantibacter; species Plantibacter sp. CFBP 13570. Next base: position 25,193 of record NZ_JACYTW010000001.1, read on the forward strand.
GGCGAGCCCGTTGGAGCTGCTCTTCGACCTCGTGTTCGTCGTCGCCGTCTCCCAGGCATCGCAGAACCTGCACCACGGGATCGTCGAGGGCCACGCCGCGGAGACGGCCGTGTCGTACGCGATGATCTTCTTCGCCGTCTGGTGGGCGTGGATGAACTTCACCTGGTTCGCCTCAGCGTTCGACACCGACGACTGGCTCTACCGCGTGACCACCATCGTGCAGATGGGTGGGGTCCTCGTGCTCGCCGCCGGCGTGCACGACGCCATGGTCGACGGCGAGTGGGCGATCATCACCATCGGGTACGTCATCATGCGACTGGCGATGGTTGCGCAGTGGCTCCGACTCGCGTTGTCGGATCCGGAGCAACGCGCGGTGGCCCTCCGGTTCGCGATCGGGATCAGCCTCGTGCAGGTCCTCTGGGTCGCGCGACTGGCCCTTCCGGTGGAGGGGCAGTTCTGGACCTTCTGGCCCGCGATGCTGCTCGAGGTGCTCGTGCCCGTCTGGGCGGAACGGGTCCACCGCACGCCCTGGCACCCGCATCACGTCGCCGAGCGGTACGGCCTGTTCACGCTGATCCTGCTCGGTGAGAGCCTTCTCGGTTCGGCGAACGCCATCATCGACGCGGCGAACAGCGACGAGCGGATCGACGGGCTCGTCGGCTTGGCCGTGGCAGGCATCGTCCTCGCCGCCGGGATGTGGTGGATCTACTTCAGCCGGGAGCAGGGGGGTCGCCTGGCCTCGTCCCGCCAGGGGTTCGCCTTCGGGTATGCCCACTACGTCGTCTTCGCCGCCGCCGGTGCCGTCTCCGCGGGCATCGAGGTGGAACTCGACCTGCTGACCGAGGCCGGCGAGCATCTCCCAGCTGCCGACGCCTCGTTCTCACTCACAGTGCCGGTCGCCGTGTTCATGGTCGCGGTGTGGTTCGTACTCCTCCGCGGGCGGATCTCCACCGGTGCATCCGCGCTATTCCTCGGGGCGGCGGCGGTCGTCCTCGCCTCGGCGGCACTCCCGATCGTGACCGTGCTCGGGACGGCCACGGCGGTCGGTGTCGCGGTCGTCGTCCTCGAGGTGCAGCGCGTCCGTGAACGACGGGAACCGGCTCGCTGAACGACCCCGGAAACGACGAACGCCCCCGGTTCCTCGGGGGCCTTCGTGTCACATTCACTGGTGGGAGGGTTCATGAAAGCCGCGATCCCAGACGGGAGCGGGGCTCGCAGAAGGGGGTTTTTGGTGCTTTCCACGCTAAGCCCCCCGATTTTACCGCGATGCCCCGGAAACCCCTGAGATTCCGCGGATCTGAACTTGCCTGCACGCGCCGCCGAGAGCCCGGGCTCGCCACTGCGACAGAGCAACCTTCACTGCTGCCGGCCCCCATCGAGCTACATACTCCGCAGGGATCACCCGGGAATCCCTCATCGACCAGGCTCGCGCGCCTCGAGATTTGTTCGATATCGCCACGGCACGCACCCCGCACGGGAGCGAGTACACGCCCACGGACGGGGAGCGGCCGCCGAACGTTATTCCGCTGCTGATGGGTACGCGATCCTAGGCCCATGGGAGCAACGCGGCTTCTCGTTCTTGACGCTCATGCCCTGGGTCGTGTGCTCATGCTGCCATGAACGTTGCCTTCACGCAGGAACGTGTTGCTGCGCGCACAGTGTCCGGTAGAGCTCGCATCTGTCGAGGAGCTCGTCGTGCGCACCGACGTCCACGATGCGTCCGTGCTCCATCACGATGATCTTGTCGAAGTCGCGTACCTCCGCCAGACGGTGGGAGGCCATAACGATGGTCTTCGCCTGCGCACGCTCCCGCAGCAGCGACGACAGTCCCTCGGCGGAGATGGCGTCAAGGCTCGATGTCGGTTCGTCAAGGAGCAGCATCTCTCGGTCAGAGAGCAACGCTCGGGCAACACCCAGCCGCTGCCGCTCACCTCCTGAGAGGTTGCTACCTGACACTGCGACAGGTCGGTCGAGGACGTCCCCGCCTATGCTGGCGAACAGCCCCACGTCCGCCAACGTCTGCAAGAGCGCACTGTCCGGAAGGCCGCGGTGCTCGATGTCGAGATTGTCCCGAACGGTTCCTCCCACCGGCGGCGAGTTCTGCGGCACCCACGCCATACGAGCTCGGTAATCGCCGAGCGGGCCGTCGTGAGTCGGCACTCCACGCATCCGTATGGTGCCACTGCTGGGTTCGTAGAACCTCTCGAGAAGAGCGAACACGGTGGACTTCCCAGACCCGGACGGGCCCACGAGAGCGACGTGCTCACCGTCACGGATCGTGACATCGAGCGGCCCGATGCGAGTCGCCGACCCGGCCGACGCTTGCGGATACTCGAAAGTGACGCTCTCGAGTTCGACGAGCACCTCACCCGCGCACCCCAAGTCGGCGTGAGTGCCATCCGACAGGAGATTGCTCTCTTGCGGCGCGGAGACAATTTCATCGACGCGGTCTATCGCCGCAAGTCCCGTCTGAATGCTCACGAACGTCGAACCGACCTGAGAGACCGGTCCGACCATCATCATGAGGTACATCATGAACGCGATCAGCCCTCCGAGTGACAGGCTGCCCTCAGCGACTCGGACGCCACCGAGAGCAAGCGTGACGATGAGGAGTGCTTGGGTGGCGAGGGTCATGACTGGTTGCATGTATGCACCCAACCGCGCCACCTTGATTGCGTTCGTCCTGACGTCACTGGCGTCGGCTGCGATGAGGGCAAGCTGCTGTCCGCCCACTCCGTAGGCTCGGATCAGCGGCAGCGCAGTCAGCGTGCGTTCGAAGCTGCCTGCGAGCGTCGCGGTCGCCGCCTGAGTTCTCCCGGACGCTGAGCGCACCAGTCGCCCCATGACGGTGGACAGCACCGTAGCAACAACGGTGATCACCAACGACAGAGCGAACAGAATCGGGTCGATGGTGGCCATGAGGACGGCCGCGACCGCGAAGGTGACGACCGCAGCGAGGAGTTTGAATACACCTGTCGTCAGAACGGATGATGAGGCGGCGGTGTCGGAGATCATTCGAGAGAGGAACTCACCCTGTGGCACCCGTTGCACGCGACTCATTGGCAACGACACGATGCGTGCCGACACGCGTGTCCGCAGTTCGAGGATGAGGTCGTGTGCGGTGCGAGCAAGAGCATACGACTCCACCCCGGCGAGTAGCGCCTGAGCGACAACCACCGTGGTCAGGATCAGCACCGCAGGAAGCGGCACTGACCCGGAAGTCAAGGCATCGAACATCTGTTGCAGCAGCAACGGTTGGGCAAGCCCCAGCCCCGCCCCCACGAGGGACAGCGCCACCAGTCCTCCGAGTCGCCAACGATGGCGTCGGATGAAGTCTCGGAGGGTGTTGCTTCGGATCATCGCTGGGTGTTCCTGGTCGCGACCACTGCGGCGATGAAGACTGTGGCGGTGAAAAGGAGACCCATACCCACAAACGTGAGAGCGATGTCGCCCCATGGAATGGCGCCGACAGCGGTGGTCATCTTCGTCGGGTCTTGCGCGAGATATCGCCATGCAATGAAGGCGAACGCGCCGGCAAGCAGCACACCGCTGGACACGATGAGAACGAGGGCTTCTGAGAGCAGTGTGCCTATCGTCCGAGCGCGGGATATCCCGAGCAGGCTCAGGAGTCGGAACTCGCCCCGGCGATTCATGACGGACGCGGTGAGGCCTTGGATCATGGCGACGATGGCGAGACCATAGATGGTGCCGAACAAGGCGATGTTTCCGGTGGCAGCGTTGCTCTGGCGAAGTTCGACACGCGTCTGGATGAACTCGTCCTTCGTCATCGTCGGGGCGAGGTCGTCGACGCGCGCGGTGATGTCGGAGACGGCGGCGGAGTCCGCACTCAGGAACACACGGATGTCCCACACCTCCGGGTCCAGGGTCTGCAGCATCTCCCAGTCGACGAGGAGTCCGGTGTAGATCCGGGAGGTGATGACGGCGGCGACGGTGAGGGTGGCCGTGGTTCCGCTCGGTGCCTCGACCGTGACGGTGTCTCCGACCTTGTCGCTCTCCCGTGTGGAGACGACGGCCGCGCCACCGGCGCTGTCGAAGTCGCCTGTTGTCACGTCCGTCTCGAAGACGTCCTGGTAAGCGTCGAGGTCTACGAAGTTGAAAACGGTGAGGAAGGTGCCGTCCGCGCGCCCCTGTTCGATGAGCCGGGTAGTTGCTGCGGAACGTACCACCGCGTTCACGCCCTGCATATTCCCGATGTCGCCGGTGACGGTGTCGGCATCCTTGACGGATGACGGCTCGACGATGAGGTCAGCATCCAGCTTGGAGTGATAGTCATCCTGCATGGTCGCCTGATCAGGCCCTGCACCGATGGCGAACCCGCCCATGACGCCCATCAGGATGAGCAGCGGGAGGACGTTGGATGCGAACCGTTGCGAGTCGCGGGAGGCGCGCTGCGCGACGAGGACACCCGAGCCGCCGATCAGGGGCCTGAGGAGCCAGCCCAACGCTCGCGCGACCACCGGAACGAGGACTGGTGCAAGTGCGCCGAGGGGGAAGATGATCAGCAGCGGGACGATGATTGAGGCGACAGGGTTCTCGCTCCCGGTGTCCGGCATGAAAATGAGGAATGCGGCGAGCCCGACGACGGACGCGGCTGCGATGACGATACGAATCGCGCTCATCTTCTTGCCCTGTGTGCCCGTCGCAGACGCCTCGAGAGCGGCGAGAACATCGTTGGTCTGCTTGGAGCGAAGGCTCAACCACGCGGCGACCATAGAGCAGAGGATCATCCCTCCCGCGACCAGGGCCAGAGTGAGGACCGGGAAACCGAAATCCACCCGCAGAGTCTTCCCGAACACGCCCACGGCCTGGAGCAGGAGATAGAAGGGGTGGGCGAGCAGCCCACCGATGAGGACACTCGGGATCACGACCAACGTGGCGAAGACGAACGCCTCACCGGTAACCATCACGCGAACGCGCAACACACTCGCTCCTGCGAGACGAAGCTGGCCGAGTTCTCTGCGCCGCAAGGCGAGCATGTTCCGGAAGCCCAAGTAGACCAGCACGAGTGCGATCACCACCGTGGTGAAGCACATGACCTGCAGGATGCCCTGCGATGCGCTGACAGCAGCCCGAACGACGCGGGCATCGAACTCCGACATCGAATCGATCCGGACCGCCTGCCCGCTTGCAAGGCCGGTGAACAAGACCATCTCCGCAGTCGCGGCGATGGTGGCGATACTGAGAAGGATGGCGACCCCGACATACGCCGCTCGATGGCGACGCACGAACCCCAGAGAGACGGGCAGCTGCTGAGCCACAGTCATCGCGCGGCGCTCTCCAGCCCCGTCATGCGAGAGCTGACGGCCTCCGCAGTCGGGGCGTCCATCGTGTCCACGAGTCGCCCGTCGACAAGGAACAGGACCCGGTCGGCGTATGCAGCGATCTGGGGATCATGAGTGACCATGACAACAGAAGTGCCGACGTCCCGGAACCGACGAAGCTGGTCCATCACCAGGAAACCGCTCTTGCGGTCCAGCGCTCCAGTCGGTTCATCGGCGAAGATCACGCGCCTGGTCTGAGCGAGGGCGCGTGCGATGGCCACGCGTTGCTGCTGCCCGCCGGAAAGCTCTGCCGGGTACGACTTGACCTTCTCAGAGAGCCCAACGTTGGCCAGGGCGTTCACGGCCTGCTCACGCGGTATCGCCGCTCCCCCAAAGAGGGAGGGCAGTGTGACGTTCTGCAACGCTGTCAGAGCATCGATGAGGTTGAAGCTCTGAAAAATGAAACCGAATTCGTCACGTCGGAGAAGATCGAGCTGACGTTGCTTCGCGGTGGTCAGTTCCGTGGCGTCGAAGGTGACGGAACCCGCTGACGCGCGGATGAGACCGGCGAGGCAGTAGAGGAGGGTGGACTTCCCGGAGCCAGACGGGCCCATGATGGCGGTGAACGAACCAGGCTCGAACGCGCAGCTGACACCGTCAAGCGCGAGCGTCTCCACCCGCCCGTTCGAGAACGTGTGCCCGAGTCCGGTTGCTGTGAGCATGTGCTGCCCTTTCGTAGAAGAAGCGTGGGACGCGCGTCGCCGCGCGCCCCACACGTCCGTGTATCAGTTCGGTCCGCAGGAGATGCTGATACCGCTGTTGTCGCCGTCACACCACATGCTGATGCCGGATCCGAAGACACCGACCTCAGGCCCGGACTCGTTCGACAGGCCCTGCAAAGAAAGCAATGCGCTCATTGTGTTCACCTCCTTCCACGTCATCGTCAAGTGGTCTGGGAAGAGTCACCGGGAACCAGTCGTCCGGGTTCTCTTCGAATAAGGCGAGGAGCGCGCCGACGTAGCCTGCAGCTCCCGTGGAGTAGTCCGCGGAGAGGTGGTATCCGTTGTCTCCGAGCATCACCAGCGCGTCAGGGTCGCTCCCACGGAAGAGGAAGTTCTCGGCGGTGAAGGACATCAACCGGACCCGTTCGCTGCCCCCATAAGAGAGCGGAGCGGACAGGAGCGCGCAGGCGATGCCCGCAGTCCCCCGAAACAGGCCGCCGTTCATGCTGATGATGCCGTCGACCGTCTGAGCGAGTCGTGCGATCTCGTCCCGGTAGTGGGTCGGCGCGCACTGTGCGAGAGTGAACGCGATCCCCGCGGCACCCTCCGACAGGTAGCCGTAGGAGACACGCGAGTAGTCCACACGAAGGGTCCCGTTGTCCGCTTCGGTGAGCTGCTGCAGCTCGCGCTGGAAGCAGAGGTGCATCAGGTGATCCCAGGAGGCGTCCCCGGTGACTTCCGCGAGCTGGCGGCAGACCATTCCGACACCCGACCACCCGTCGAACAACCCGATGGTGTTACCGGTTTCCGAGTGAGGGCTACGGAGGTCCCCTCCGCCTGTGACACGGGCGGCGAGCAACGAGGCGTATCGGTCGCGCATGTCGCGAGCGGAGTCTGTGTCCGCGAAGGCAGCATCGCACAGAGCGAGGATCGTGCCTGCCAAGCCACTCCGCACGGATAGGTCATGTCCGGGGTCGGCGCTTACCTCTCCAGCTGCGAGGATCACTTCGGCACTTGCAGTGTCGCCGAGCTGGGCGAGTGCGGCCGCGATGCCCACGGTTCCGCGGAGGAGACCGTGAAACGGAATGTCGTCCACTTCTCGAAGGCGCGCGCTCAACCACCTGTGGTCCTGCGTGACGTCGCGGCCGGCTCTTGCGAGCATGAGGATCACGCCTGCGGCTCCCGTCTCGATGTTCAGCAAGGCGCTGGCTCCGTCTGCGAACTGTGTCGCGTCCCCGGGGAATCGGCGGGGCCCGTCACGTCGGGTTCCTTCGATGCCCTTGCACACCTGCTCCAAGACTTGTCTACCTGGAGTCAGAGCAAGGCCTGTGGCGTGGCGGTACGGGTGCGACGTTGCCATCGCGTCCGGGGGCACAGCGTCGACCAAGGTGTTGACGACGTCCGCGACGTCTTCCGGGAATTGCTCCGCAACCTTCTGTGCCCGGTAGGTCAGCACGGACGGGTCGAACGCCCCGGCCAGCGACGGCCAGAACAAGTGCAGGACAACGGCAGCGAGCGCGTACCTGTCGCGGTCACGGTTCGAAGTCTGCGCGTGGGGTATGAAGCCCGGGGTGCCGATACTGCCGACCGCCGAGGCATCCATCTCACGGGCGGCTTCGAGGTCGATGAGTCGGACACGGTCGCCGTCGACCAGGATGTTCTTCGGCTGCAGGTCGAGAATGCTCCAGCCTGCATCATGAATCTGATCGACCGCGGTGATCACCTGCCGGGCGAGTGGCAGAGCTCGTGCAGCGTAGTCGGCGAGGACAGTCTCCTCCGTGCTGAACGGATAGTTGCTGGCTGCCCAGGACTGGAGCGTGAGCCCGGGAATGTACTCCTCGACGAGAAACTCATGGTCGCCGATAACCCGGTACTCGATGGCATTGACGACGGCGCCCACGCTGGCGAGCTGCTTCAGAGCCCGGTGTTCACTCCGCAGCCGCGAGGTCGCGTCGGCGGAGTCCGAGCTGTACGCCGACCATCGCCGCGCCTCCTTCAAGACCACCTGACTCGATCCGGCGTCAGCAAGGTACACACCGCCGGCATTGCTGAAATGCAAGCTGGAGCGCACGACGTACGGATGCAGAAGTTCTTCCAACACCCCCGGCGTCGGACTGAGTCGCTCCTCGACAAGTTCACGAATCAGGGCCGGGGGATCAACGAAGCTCGGCAGCGTGAAGACGGCGGCGCGACTGTCGTGGACTTTCTCTCCGTCTGGGCTCTGAATGGCGTAGCCCGCCGAACCGTCCGCATGCTCGAGGCGGTCCAGGAAGAAGGCGCCGTAACGGAAGTAGACGGGACTCTCGCCGAACTTCACATCCGACAGAATGTATGGGCCGTCGAATCCGCGAAGAGCCTCATCGAACAGTGGCAGGAGTTCGCAAAACTCTTCATCGGTGCGGGGGAAGACAGTGATGAACTTGCCTGCCGACCCACGGTTGGCGTACTTCATGCTGGTTCGGCGCAGTTCGGTCTCGTCAGAGAGGTACTTGAAGGGGACACCACGCTCGACGCAGATGTCGCCGACGATGCGGAGCGCGTCTCGCGCCTGCTCCGGGCGAGTGCTGACGTGTACCTTCCACCCCTGGCGCGGGAGAACGCCACCATCGTCCGGGTGAAGCGTCGCCCATGGGCCGAACTTCGAGAGCGACCAGGTGGGGGGCGCGGGGTGTGAGAAGTGGCGACCCGATGCAGCGGTGGTCGACTGTTCGTAGTACGCCTCGCCGGGCGTGCAGTGCTGCAACCGCAGCATGGAGTGATTGCGGTACATCAGGCCTCACGTGGCTGACTGGTCCGGGCGACCCGCACCGGCTTTGTCGCTGCGGCCCCGAGCGTTGACGATGCCTGACATCGGCTGTCTGTCATGGCATCTCCTTCCGCTGCGTTCCTGGCTGACTCCTCCTGGCGGGTGGCGCCTGACGTCCATCGAATCTCAGCCCTGGGCACCCGCACGATGGGTCCTGCCCTACTCTTCGAGGTAGGGCTGGCTATACCTTTCGGTGCCGCTGGCGATGCCCGGCGTGGGGGATCCCTAGGCTGGACCCATGACGACGGCGAGTCACGTGTGGAAGGCGATGAGGTTGCCCCCGTGGCGCTTCGTTCTCAGCCGCTGGCCGTGGCGGGCACTCATCTACCTGATGCTGAGTATGCTCGTTGGAGCAGCTCTCGTCCCGCTTGTGATCTTCACATTCCTACTGTTGCCGTTCTGGGGTCTCGTCCTCGGATCCATGGAGCGCCGACGCACACGCCTTCTCGGGTTCCCCGTGCAGATGAGCGACCACGCCACGGTCGATGCCAGCGAGCGTCACCACTGGATCAACATCCGCCTCACAGAACGTGCGACGTGGCGCGAGGCACTGGCGCTCATCTGGGACCTTGTCTGCGCTCTCCTCGCACTCATCGTGCTGTTTTTCGAGACCATCACACTTCTGGCGCTCGGCATGGTCGCTGCCGCCGGTATCACCGGACCCACACCGACCCAGTTCTTCGGAGACGCCGAAGGGGTCATGACCCCCACAAACTGGTGGCCAGTCGCGCTCATCACCCTCGTCGTGCTGATCCTGTTCGGCTACATCAACGCGTGTCTCGCAACTGGTCAAGCATGTGTGTTGCGACTCCTGTGCGGGCCGAAAGCACGCGGCGTCGACGCGAACATCCAGCGTCTCATCAACTCGCGCCGTGCTCTCGCCGAGTCGTCAGACGCGGAGCGCCGTCGCATCGAACGGGACCTGCACGACGGCGTACAGCAAGAACTCATCGCACTCGGCGCACGACTGGGAATGATCGGCCTCGAAGTGGACGAGCTCGCCGCGAGAGGCACTGACACCACTCAGCTATTGCGAGCGGTCGACGAAGCCCAGGTTCAGGCGGAGCATGCGATGACGACCCTCCGTGACACGGTCCGCGGGATCCACCCTTCAGTACTCACCGATTACGGACTCCGCGCGGCCCTCGAGGAGCTCGCTGAGCGCAGCGACATTCGAGTGACCGTCGAAGGGAACCCCAGAGTTCACCTCCCCGCCGCACACGAGACCACCGTCTACTATCTGGTCGCAGAGGCCCTCACGAACATCGCCAAGCACGCATCCGCCTCCTCCGCCGTGGTCGCCACCGGCACCGATGGCAAGACGTTCATCGTCACCGTGACCGACAACGGAACAGGCGGTGCCGACAAACGGAACGGAACCGGACTACGAGGACTCACCGAACGTGCAGAGGCTCTCAACGGTCATCTGAAAGTCACAAGCCCCGCCGGCGGACCCACCGTCCTGCGAATGGACCTCCCCCTACCCGAAGAAGGGAACGCCTTGCATGCGAATACTGATCGCTGAGGACTCAGCGCTACTGCGTGAAGCACTCATCGCTCTGCTCGAGCGGCTGGGCCACACGGTGGTGGGCGCCGCCGAGACGGCACCCCAGCTGGAGGAAGCGTACGCGCGACTGGACAGTGCTCCCGACATCATCATCACCGACGTCCGCATGCCACCCGGGAACAAGGACGACGGCCTGCGGGCCGCCCTTCGCATCCGGGAGCAGCACCCGCACCAGCCGATCCTCGTCCTTTCGCAGTACCTCGCGGACATGAACGCCCGCCGTCTCCTCACACTGCCCGAAGGGGCCGTCGGGTATCTGCTCAAGGACCGCATCAACCGGGTGCGTGACTTCGCCGGCGCACTGCAGAACATCGCCAGCGGGGGGACGACTATCGACCCTCATGTGGTCCAGCACCTCCTCAGCAGCGCACACCCCGGCCCGTTGGATACGCTCACGCCACGGGAGACCGAAGTCCTCATTCTCATGGCGGACGGCCAATCAAACGCCGCCATCGCCGAGAAGCTCGTGCTCAGCGACCCCGCGGTCGGCAAGCACGTCGGACGCATCTTCCAGAAGCTCGGCCTGAGCCCCGTAGATGAGAACCGGCGTGTGAAAGCAGTGCTCACGTACCTGCAAGCATCACGTACCCCCTGATCTCCCCGACAGCGCCGCAGAAAGAGGCGCGATGTTCCTGGAAAGACTCACGCCGTCATCTTCAGCGATACTCGTGGGGAACCGCTGAGTGGAAGAAGGCCTACGGTCAGCGCAACCAGGTCGAGTCTGTGAACAAGGGCATCAAGCACAGGAAGAAGTTCTCCGCCACGAACCTGGCTAATGTTCGGCCGGCAACAGTCGGCGCGCTCGCACCTCCCGCGTAGTCCGAACGACTCGCTTGAAATCGAAAAGCAAGACCGAACAGCCCCTCAAGAGGCTATTCGTCGTGGACACAGAACGCGGCGAGCGCGGATCCGCGCTCACGAACCACGCTGAGGCCCGAAAATGAAGCGGCGGTTGCCTCGATTTTCACCGAGGCAACCGCCGAACTCGCATTTCATGAACTGATTCGCGTTTCTACGTGAACCCGCCCTGGTGCGCGAGGCGGGACTTGAACCCGCACGCCCTTTCGAGCACTGGCACCTGAAGCCAGCGCGTCTGCCAATTCCGCCACTCGCGCGAGACACCAGACGTCACCGCTCTCGCGGCAACTTATCGAGGATAGCACGCGGAACCCGCGCGGTAGAACACCGGAGATCCGCGCCAAGGCAGGAGGAAACGGGTCGGACGGCCATGCGCCGATGCTGATCTCCTGCTGCCGAGCGGGTGAACACCTGGCGTCGGCGCCCGCGTCGATTGGCCTCGTGTGCAGGCAAACCGTCTAACATTGCCTGGACACCGACACGAATCGAGAGACCGTGGGCATTCTGGACAACTTCGAGAAGGGACTCGAGCGCGCCGTCAACGGCGCCTTCGCGAAGACCTTCAAGTCCGGACTCCAGCCGGTCGAGATCACGAGCGCGCTCCGACGCGAGCTCGATACCAAGGCCGCCGTCGTCTCCCGCGACCGCATCCTCGTGCCGAACAAGTTCACCGTCCGCATGTCGCCCACCGACTTCGAGCGCATGGACGCCATCGGCCCCTCCCTCATCGACGAGCTCGGTTCGCTCGTCCAGAAGCACGCCAAGAGCCAGGGGTACTCCTTTCCGGGTGCCGTGACCATCAAGCTCTCCGGCGACCGCTCCCTCCCCGACGGCCTCGTGCAGATCGACAGCGTCAACCTCAAGGGCTCCGTCACCTGGGCACCCGTGCTCGATATCGGCGGTAAGCGCTACCCGATCACGCAGGCCCGCACGGTCATCGGCCGCGGTACCGAGGCTGACATCACGATCCCCGACACCGGCACCTCACGGAAGCACGTCGAGATCCTCTGGGACGGCAACGCCGGTCAGGCGCGCGACCTCGGCTCGACGAACGGCTCGAAGCTCAACGGCCAAGCCTTCCGCCAGGCGGCCCTCTCCCCCGACTCCGTCATCGAGATCGGCCGCACCAGGATCGTGTTCCGGGTGGTCGCCAAGGCCGGCGAATCCGATCGCCAGATGAGCGACGCGACCCGACGTCACGATGTGTCGTCGTTCGGCGACTCGTGGGGGAACGGCGCGTGAGCGAACTGACCCTGCTGGTCCTCCGCATCGGCTTCCTGCTCCTGCTCTGGACGTTCGTCTTCGGCATCGTCTACGCCCTCCGCACCGATCTCTTCGGACCGCGCGTCCGGAAGCCGCAGCAGCAGTCGTCGAACGGAGCTCCGGCCACCCCACCGCAGCCGATGCGCGCCGCGACCGCCCCGGCCCCCAGTCGGCCCGCCGCCGGTGGATCGAGCGGCACGCCTCCGCGCGCCACGGTCGACAACACCTCGCGCCTCGTCATCGTGTCCGGCCCCAAGCAGGGCACCGAGCTCCCGCTCGGCCGCGAGCCGATCACCATCGGTCGTTCAGCGGACTCCGGCCTCATCATCCGCGACGACTACACGTCCACGCATCACGCACGCCTCATGCTCTGGAACGACGAGTGGATGGTCCAGGACCTGGATTCCACCAACGGCACCTTCCTCGCAGGCAAGCGCGTGAGCGTCCCGACGCAGATCCCACTCGACACCCCCGTCAAGGTCGGCCAGACCAGTTTCGAGTTGCGGCGGTAACCCGGTGACGACCAGCGGCGCCGGCGCAGCGCTCTCCCACGTGGGTAAAGTGCGCTCAAACAACCAGGATTCCGGCTACTCCGGGCATCACCTGTTCGTCGTCGCCGACGGCATGGGTGGCCACGCCGGCGGTGACGTCGCCTCGGCGATGGCACTCAACCGCATCATCGAGGCCGACGAACCGTATCCGTCCTCCGAAGCCGCTGAGGCGACGCTTCAGTCCGCGATCCTCGCGGCGAACTCCATCCTGGGCGACACGGTCTCGAAGCACCGCGAGCTGACGGGCATGGGCACCACGGTCTCCGCGCTCGCGGTCATCGGCAACGAGGTCGCCATCGCCCACATCGGCGACTCCCGCATCTACCTCTTCCGTGAGGGCGAGCTCAGCCAGATCACGGTCGACCACACCTTCGTCCAGCGCCTCGTGGACTCCGGCCGGATCACGGCCGAGGAAGCGATGGTCCATCCCCGCCGATCGGTGCTGATGCGCGTCCTCGGCGACGTCGACGCCTCCCCCGAGATCGACACGATGACGCTCGGGACGCAGCCGGGTGACCGCTGGATCCTCTGCTCGGACGGTCTGTCGGGCGTGGTCGACGAGACGCACATCACCGCGACCCTCACCGAGCAGCTGTCGGCGCAGCGCACTGCCGAGAAGCTCGTCCGGCAGAGCCTGGACCGCGGTGCACCGGACAACGTCACCGTCGTGGTCGTCGACATCGTCGACGAGCCGGTGAGTGACGGTGAGCCCGTCGTCGTCGGTTCGGCCTCGAAGCCCGTGGCCTTCGCGCTCACCCCGTCGGTGAAGAAGCCGTCGCTCATCCCCAACAGCTGGCTGCACCCGGGGCGGGTCACCTCGCTCGGCAACTCGCACTTCGAGCCCGCCTCCGAGGATTACCTCGACGAGCTCATCGAGGAGGACGAGCGCCGCGCGAGACGTCGGCGCATCACCTGGCTCGTCGGTCTCATCGTGGTCATCGTCGCGATCGTCGGTGGTGTCGTGCTCGGGTACGCGTGGACCCAGACCCGCTACTTCGTCGGCGGCGACGAAGACACGGTGGTCATCTACCAGGGCATCCAGCAGGACGTCGGCCCCATCAAACTCTCGAACGTCAAGGAGGACACCGGCATCCCGCTCGGCTCGCTCTCCGACTTCGACCGCCAGGCCGTCGACCAGACCATCAGCGCGTCCTCGTTCACCGAGGCCCTCGACATCGTGAAGCGATTGCGGGTGACCGATGACCAGTGACGTCGCAGCCCCCATCCAAGCCGACACCGGCGTCATCAAGACGATGCGCCGACTCCGGCTGCCGAAGAAGCTCCGCAACCTGGAGCTCGCGCTCCTCATCTTCGCGTTCGCCATCAACGCGGTCGCGGTCATGCTCGTGCAGCTCGGCGCCCTCGGGCACCTCGACTTCGCCCTGATCACCTTCGGCTCGGGCCTGTCACTCCTGGTCCTCGCCTTCCACATCGTGCTGCGCTACACCGCGGCGGAGGCCGACCCCTTCCTGCTACCGATCGCCACCGTGCTCGGCGGCGTCGGCATCGCTGAGATCTACCGGATCGACATCGCCCTCGGCGACTCCGGTTGGGCAAGCGCCGCGGTCCGACAGATGGTGTGGAGTGCGATCGCGATCGCCGGCGCCATCGCCGTGGTCCTGATCATCCGCAACCACCGCGTGCTCTTCAAGTACACGTACATCGCCGGCCTCTTCGCCTTCGTCCTCCTCCTGCTTCCCCTGCTGCCGGGCATCGGTCGGGAGGTCAACGGCGCCCGCGTCTGGATCGGCATCGGCGACGCGGTCACCTTCCAGCCCGGCGAGATCGCGAAGATCGCTCTCGCGGTCTTCTTCGCCGGTTATCTCGTGCGCACGCGCGACAGCCTCTCGATGGTCGGCAAGAAGTTCCTCGGGATCCAGTTCCCCCGTCTGCGCGACCTCGGCCCGATCCTCGTGGTCTGGGCGATGGCGATGGGCGTGATCGTCTTCCAGCGCGACCTCGGAACCGGTCTGCTCTACTTCGGCATGTTCCTCGTGATGCTGTACGTCGCGACGAGCCGCGCCAGCTGGATCATCATCGGCCTGACGATGTTCTTCGCCGGTGCGTTCATCGCCGGCCAGACCCTCTCCTACGTCGCCGGTCGGTTCCACAACTGGTGGGACGCCTTCAACCCGGAGGTCTTCGACCGCGACGGCGGCAGCTACCAGCTCGTGCAGGGCATCTTCGGCCTCGCCCACGGCGGACTGCTGGGCACCGGGCTCGGCCAGGGCATGCCCGAGATCACGCCCGTCCCGCAGAGCGACTACATCATCGCCAGCCTCGGTGAAGAGCTCGGCCTGGCCGGCCTCTTCGCGATCTTCGCGCTCTACCTGCTGCTCGTCTCGCGGGGCTTCCGAGTCGGCTACGCCGGTACCGACGACTTCGGCAAGCTCCTCTCGATCGGCCTGGCGTTCACCGTCGCGCTGCAGGTCTTCGTCGTCGTCGGCGGCGTGACCCGCATCATCCCGCTCACGGGGCTCACCACACCCTTCCTGGCGGCCGGCGGGTCGTCGCTCGTCGCGAACTGGATCATCATCGCCGTCCTGCTCCGCATCTCCGACACGGTCCGAACCCAACCCAAGGCGGTGGTCTCATGAATCGCGAACTCAAGCGGGTGAGCATCGTCGTCCTGGCGATGTTCCTGGCGCTCTTCGGGTCGACCACGATCATCCAGATGTTCCAGGCCGACACCCTCAACGCCGACGGTCGCAACACCCGGACGCTCTACGACAGCTACCGGACGGAGCGAGGTCCCATCCTGCTCACGGACGGGACCGCCATCGCCTCGTCGGTCGCGAGCGACGACGAGTACAAGTACCAGCGCGTCTACGCGAACGGACCGCTGTACGCGCCGGTCACCGGCTACTTCTCGCCCACCCAGGGCTCGTCCGGTCTCGAACTCGCGACGAACGACCTCCTCAGCGGCACGTCGAACTCCCAGTTCCTCGACTCCATCAACCGGCTCATCTCCGGCCAGGCTCCGAAGGGTGCGGCGGTCGAGGTCACCTTGGACCCCGTCGTTCAGCAGGCCGCCTTCGACGCGCTCGGCGACCAGGAGGGCGCGATCGTCGCCATCGAGCCGAAGACGGGCAAGATCCTCGCCTCGGTGTCGAGCCCCGGCTACGACCCGAACGTCCTGGCCAGCCACGACAACGCGGCCGTGCTCGACGCCTATCGGACCCTCGACGACGACGACCGCCAGCCGCTCCTCAACAAGGGCGTCGACGGCGACCTCGATCCGCCCGGTTCCACGTTCAAGCTCGTCACCGCGGCCGCGGCGTTCGCCTCGGGCGACTACACGCCGGAGTCGGAGTTCCCGAACCCCTCCACCTACACGCTGCCCGGGACGAGCACCGTCATCCGCAACTCCGAGGGCGGAAGCTGCGGCGGCGGGGCGACGGTGTCCATCGCGACGGCCGTCGAGCTCAGCTGCAACATCCCGCTCGCGGAGCTCGGCGTCGAACTCGGCTACGAGAAGATCCGCGACATGGCGCAGAGCTTCGGCTTCAACATGGACGTCAACATCACCGGAACGGGACTCAACCCCATGCCGATGCAGCCGAGCACCTTCCCGAACGCGCTGAGCGACGACCAGACCGCCATGGCCGCCTTCGGGCAGTACACCGTGCGGGCCTCGGCGCTCCAGATGGCCATGGTCTCGGCCGGTATCGCGAACGGTGGCATCGTCTGCAACCCGCAGCTGGTGAACCGCGTCGTGAACCCCGATCTGAGCGTCCTCAAGGAGTTCGAACCGGCGCAGCTGTCGCAGCCGATCTCGAGCTCGGTGGCCAAGGAGATCACGGACATCATGGTCCAGGGCGTCCAGAGCGGTGCTGCGACTAATGCAAGAATAGATGGGGTCGATGTGGCTGGAAAGACAGGCACGGCACAGAACGGATCCGACGATCCGTACACGCTGTGGTTCACCGGTTTCGCGCCTGCGGACGACCCGAAGGTCGCTGTGGCGGTCGTTGTTGAAGATGGCGGTGGACTCGGACAGGACGGTTACGGCAACCTCGTGGCCGCTCCGATCGCGAAGAAAGTACTAGAGGCGGTGCTGAACAAATGAGACCGACAGCCGGGCTGACCTTCGGGGGTCGCTACGAACTGCAATCTCGCATTGCGATCGGTGGCATGGGCGAGGTGTGGCAGGCCACTGACCTGGTCATCGGCCGGACCATCGCCATCAAGATCCTCAAGGACGAGTACATGGGGGACCCCGGGTTCCTCGAGCGGTTCCGTGCCGAGGCACGGCACGCCGCACTCGTGAACCACGAGGGCATCGCCAACGTCTTCGACTACGGCGAGGAGGACGGCAGCGCGTTCCTCGTCATGGAACTCGTGCCCGGTGAGGCCCTGTCCACCGTGCTCGAGCGGGAGCGTGTCCTGCCCACCGACAAGGTGCTCGACATCGTCGCGCAGACCTCGTCGGCACTCCAGGCCGCGCACGCCGCAGGCCTCGTCCACCGTGACATCAAGCCGGGCAACCTGCTCATCACGCCGGACGGCCGCGTCAAGATCACCGACTTCGGCATCGCCCGGATCGCCGACCAGGTGCCGCTCACGGCCACCGGTCAGGTCATGGGCACCGTGCAGTACCTCTCGCCCGAGCAGGCGAGCGGGCACCCCGCCTCACCGTCGACGGACATCTACTCGCTCGGCATCGTCGCGTACGAATGTCTCGCCGGACGCCGTCCGTTCACGGGCGAGTCGCAGGTCGCCATCGCGATGGCGCAGATCAACGAGCAGCCGCCGGAGCTCCCCGTCACGATCGCCGAGCCGGTCCGCCGGTTCGTCATGTCGATGATCGCGAAGAACCCGGTCGACCGTCCGGCATCGTCCGCCCACGTCGCGCGCGCCGCTCAGGCACTCCGTCGAGGCGACCTCAACGCCGCGGCCGCAGCCGTGCCGATGATCCTCGGTGGGGCCGGCGACGCCGCGACCACCGTCATGGAACAGACCCGCCGGATGCCCGCAGCCGACGACGCGACCACGCAGTTGCTGTCCGCCGCCGAGGCGGACCAGCTCGAGGACGACGTCGAGGGCGAGGGCGAGAAGAAGAAGCGCAGCAAGTGGACCTGGCCGCTCATCGGTCTGGTCGCGTTGCTCGTCATCGTGCTGGTCGGTTCGCTGATCGCCGTGTTCGCCAACCAGGGCAACGATGCCGGGGGCACCACGCCACCGCCGACGACGTCCGCGGCGCCGAAGCCGACGAAGACCCCGACGCCCACACCGACGCCCACGCCCACGGTGTTCCCGATCAACCTGAGCGACCTCCAGGGCCGGTCCTTCGACGAACTCAACACGATCTTCAGCGCGCCGCCGTACAACTTCAGCGTGTCGAAGAACGTCGGCAATGCCGCGACCTCGCCGGAGCAGGTCAACACGGTGTACGACGTCAACCCGACGGGTAACGTGAAGACCGGGTCGGCGATCACCCTCACCGTGTACGGGGAGATCGCGGTCATCGACCCGCCCACGGAGGCGCCGAAGTTCGACCAGTCCGTCCTCAACGACGCTGGTCAGCTCGAGATCCCGAAGGATGCCGCGTCGACGACGATCCGTGTCGACTGGCTCGCGGTGCAGAACGCCTGCCCGACCGGAACCGACTTCCTGGGCTACACCGTGACGGTCACCGGAGGTACGTTCCAGAACAACGCCTCGGGTGAGTTCGACGCCAACACCACGTTCGGTACGGTCACCGTGGACACCCCCGGATCCCTGTCGGCGACGTACGCGGTACGGTGCAGTACAGGCACATCGTCGGGTTCCCCCGCACCGTCGCCCATCACCGTCGTCAAGGCGACTTCCTAGTACCGCTTCGAGTGCTCTCAGGGGCATCCCTGAGAGCACTCGAAGCGTGCCCGGGTAAGCTGTTAGTGTTTGTCCTCCAAGCGAATTCAGGGGTGGTACGTGGCTGACGATCAACGCCTGCTCGCAGGCCGATACGTCGTCGGCGACCTCATCGGTCGCGGGGGCATGTCCAACGTCTTCCGCGGCGTCGACACCAAGCTCGGCCGCACCGTCGCCATCAAGGTCCTGAAGTCCACGCTCGCCACCGACCCCGCATTCCGCTCCCGTTTCCGTCAGGAGGCGCAGGCCGCCTCACGGATGGCGCACCCCACGATCGTCCGCGTCTACGACGCCGGCGAGGAGCGGGTGAAGGACGGCTCCGGTCACGACCTCATCGAGCCCTTCATCGTCATGGAGTACGTCGAAGGACGCATGCTGAAGGACCTCATCGCCGAGGGCCCCGTTGCGTCCGAGGAGGCGGTGCGCATCGCGCACAGCATCCTCACCGCGCTGGAGTACTCCCACCGAGCCGGCGTCGTGCACCGCGACATCAAGCCGGGCAACGTCATGATCACCACGGCCGGCGACGTCAAGGTCACCGACTTCGGCATCGCGCGCGCCGTCTCCGATTCGTCCACGACGGTCGCCCAGACGACCGCCATCCTCGGCACGGCCGCGTACTTCTCGCCCGAGCAGGCCAAGGGCGAAACGGTCGACGCGCGGACCGACCTCTACTCCACCGGCGTCGTCCTCTTCGAGATGCTGACGGGCAAGGCGCCCTTCCGCGGCGACACCGCCGTCGCCGTCGCGTACCAGCACGTGAGCGAGCGCCCGGTGAAACCGAGCTCGATCAACCCGAAGGTGTCGCCGGCACTCGACCAGGTCGTCCTCCGAGCCCTCGCGAAGGATCGCTTCGAGCGGTACCAGAGCGCCGTCGAGTTCCGTGAGGACCTCGACGAAGCCGGAGCCGGCCATGTCCCGGTCCGACGCGACGACCACGACTCGCTGTTCGGCCCATCTCCGACGGCGGCGTCCAGCACCGAGCAGGCGATCCGTCAGCTCACCTCTGACGACACCGTGACGCGTACTCAGCGCCGGCCACCGGTCGTGTGGATCTGGGCCGCCATCGCCGGTATCGCCGTCATCCTGTTCTCGCTCGTGTTCTGGGTGGTGCAGCTCCCGCCCGCGACAAGCATCTCCACGGACTCCCGAGAGGTGCCGGATCTCGTCGACGCCACGTGGGAGAGCGCGAACAGCACGATCGAGCAGCTCGAGCTCGTCCCCACCAAGTTCGACGAAGCGAGCAGCGACTACGATGCCGGGCACGTCATCCGCACCGACCCGCCAGGCGGCACCACGGTCACGAAGAACACGCAGATCAAGGTCTACGTGTCGACCGGTCGCGCTCAGGTCGAGGTACCCGACGTCACCAACCAATCCTCCGAGGCCGCGTGGGCCGCGGTCACCGCTGCCGGCCTCACCCAAGGCTCCGTGACCCGCGAGAACTCGCCGACCGTGCCGGCAGGTGTCGTGCTGCGGATGGATCCCGGAGCGGGTACCTCCGTCGACCAGGGGTCCACGGTGAACCTCGTCGTCTCCAGCGGGAACGTCACGCTGACGGACGTCGTCGGGCAGCCACTCCTCGACGCGACGAACTACCTGCAGGATGCGACGAGGCAGTTCACCGTGCAGCCGCAGGCCGACGCGACGTGCAAGGCCGTCGCCGGCGACCCGGTGACGGCCATGTCACCCGCACCCGGCGACATTCCGCAGAAGTCCGTCATCACACTCACCTACTGCACCGGTCCGTAGGCTCTCCGGTCCCTGAGCCTGTCGAAGGGCCTACCGGGTCATGAGCGGACTGAGCCCTCGTGCCCGCTCATGCGCACCGGTGAGCCCGGCCGTCTCGAGCCAGTTCGCCAGGAGCTGGTAGCCGCCCTCGGAGAGCACCGACTCCGGGTGGAACTGCACGCCGTGGATCGGGGCGTCACGATGGCGGAGGCCCATGATGACGCCGCCGGTCGTCCGGCTCGTCACGACGAGCTCCTCGGGAACGCTGCCGTCGACGACGGCCAGCGAGTGGTACCGGGTGGCGTTGAACTGCTGCGGGATCCCGCGGTAGAGGGCACTACCGTCGTGTTCCACGAGCGAGCTCTGCCCGTGCATCAGCTCGTCGGCGGTGTGCACGGTCGCTCCGAACGCCTCGGCGATCGCCTGGTGGCCGAGGCACACCCCGAGGAGCGGTGTCCCGGTGCGGTACGCGGCGCGCACGGTGGCCAGCGAGATCCCGGCGTCACCGGGCCGGCCGGGTCCGGGCGAGACGAGCACGCCGTCGAACTCGAGGATCCGCTGCTCGAGGTCGTCGAGCGCGATGCCGTCGTTCTGCACGACGAGGGTCTCTGCACCCAGTTGTTCGACGTACCCGTTCAGCGTGTAGACGAAGCTGTCGTAGTTGTCGATGACCAGGACTCGGGTCATTCGTCGCCGACGGTCACATTCTGATCGACGATGAACGAGTCCACGTAGGGGAACACCCACGTGAAGAGGGCGGCCACGACCGCCACGAACAGGACGACGAGGATGATGATCCTCAGCCAGACGGGTCCGGGCAGGACCCTCCAGAGTGCGCCGTACATCGTCAGCCTCCAGCGGCCGCGACGGACGCGGCGATCTCGGCGGGCGGCCCGGCGGACAGCGGCTGCCAGGACTCGTACACCGCGTAAGCGATACTGCGTTCCGCCGTCGAATAGAGCGGGTTGCAGGTGGTCAGGGTGAGGATGCGCTGCGTGGGTGCGACGCCGTCCACCTGGGGGACGGGGTTGAGGACGTCCACCTGGGTGGGCAACACGTAGGTGATGTTCCGGAACACGTAGGTGTAGTAGCCGTCGGCCGTCTGGACGTAGACCTTGTCGCCGATCTGCAGGTCGCTGATCAGGGTCATCGCGCCGCCGTAAGCCTTGCGGTGACCGGCGACGACGAAGTTGCCGACCTCGCCGGGCATCTGGGTGCTCGGGTAGTGACCGACGCCGAGGTCGAAGCTGTTGAGGACGGTCGCGGTGTCGACACCCTCGGCGACGACGCGGCGGTAGTCGGCACCGTACCGCGGCACGTAGAGCACCGCGAACGGGTCGCCCGGCGCGGGGCGGGCGGTCACGGGCGGCTCACCGTAGTTCGGCGCGCCGGTCGCATCGACGGTCGGTTCGGGTGCCGGAGCGGTCTCGGCGTTCTTGATCCACTCCTGCGACTGGTTCGACGCGGCGTTCGCCTGGCTGCCGGCCATGATCATGTCGTTCCACCAGAGCTGCCAGGCGAGGAACAGCAGGACCACCATGCCCGCGGTGATGAGCAGCTCCCCGGCCACCCCGAAGACGCTGATCCGGTGCTTCGACGGCGCTCTGCGCTCAGCGGCGCGCGCGCTCGCTCGCGAAGGTAGGTCGTCGGTCACGCATGGATTCTACCGAGAAGAACCCGGGATCGGCTGATCCCCAAGGCACCGATTGGGGTGAACAGGTAGAATGTCGGCATGGCACGCACGAAGTCACGAAGCAAACCGTCCCGCGAACCCGAGCAGACGAGCGGCGAACCCGCACCGAACGCGGTCTGGTTCAAGCCGGTCATGTTCGGCTTCATGCTCCTCGGCCTCGCTTGGATCGTCGTCTACTACTTGAGCGGCACGCTGCTCCCGATCCAGTCGCTCGGCCCATGGAACATCCTCGTCGGCTTCGGCATCGCTTTCATCGGCTTCCTCATGACCACCAGGTGGCGCTAGCCTCTCTCACTTCACGTCGTGCACAGCGGGTCGTCCTCTCGGACGGCCCGCTGTTTCGTTGTACTCGGGATCCGGCGTATCGAGTTCTCCACAGGAATGTGGAGAACTTCCGAGTTATCCACATGCCGGTGTGGAGAACCGCAGGGAGTCCCGGAAACACGGGGAACCACACCGGTGTAATTATCCCCAGTGTTCATAACTCTGTGGATAACTCGAGAAACCTTCAACGTCTGCTGCACGGTTGTGGCGCGCCGCCGGGCGCACCACTGGTCGACGCTGATCACCGGGCGGTACCCGGTCACCGGGCCGAACCCGGTCACCGAGCCACACCGGGTCACCGAGCCAAACCCGGTCACTGAGCCAAACCCGGTCACTGAGCCTGTCGAAGTGCGGTCCCGCTCAGAGCAGGGCGGGCAGGAGGCTGGCGCCCACGAGGACGACGCTCAAGACGCCGATCAGGACTGCCTGGAGGGGCTGCTGCGTCCGCTTGCGGGTGTTGACGAGGATGAGGCCGATGAGGGCGCCGCCGACGAGCCCGCCCAGGTGGGCCTGCCAGGCGATGTTCACGCCGGGGATGAAGCCGATGACGAGGTTGATGCCCAGGAGCACCAGCAGCCCGCGGGTGTCGGCACCCATGCGTCGCTGGATGACGAGGAACGCCCCGAGGAGCCCGAAGATCGCGCCCGAGGCGCCGACGACGGCCGTCCTCGGGTCGGCGAGGAACAGGACACCGACCGAACCGGCGAACCCGGCGACCAGGTAGAGCGCGAGGAACCGCCAGTGCCCGAGCATCGTCTCGAGGATCCGGCCGAAGATCCAGAGCGTGTACATGTTCAGCAGGATGTGGAAGATGAACCCCTGCGAGTGCACGAACACGGCGGTCAGCATCCGCCAGGGCTGGAAGGCACCGTACGACGGGTCGGAGTACACGCCGGCGTAGAGGAGCGCGTTCGTGACGCCGAGCCCGGGGATCCACTGCAACAGGAACACGAACGCCGTCACGGCGATGATCGCGTACGTGACGATGGGGGAGGAGTTGCTGATCCTCGCGCCGAGACGGTTGCGGGGGGCGCTCTGTCGTTGCGCCTTCATGTCCTCCGGACAGATGAAACCGACTGCCCCGGGCGTCTGGCACTCTCCACAGATCGTCCGACCGCAACGCTGGCAGAGCACGAAGCTCTGTCGGTCGGGGTGGCGATAGCAGAAGTTGGCCGACGGATCCCGGGGCAGGGTCACGGTCTGTCCTCCGAGCGGGGCCTAGGCCTCGGAGATGGTGACGCTCTCGAGGACGACGGGCTCGATCGGCTTGTCGCCGGCACCGGTCGGGACGGCCTGGATGGCGTCGACGACCGCGCGGGACTCGGCGTCGGCGACCTCACCGAAGATGGTGTGCTTGCCCTGGAGCCACTGCGTGGGAACGGTGGTGATGAAGAACTGCGAACCGTTCGTGCCCTCGACGGCGCCCGTGATGGCGTTGCGGCGCTTGCCGGCGTTCGCCATGGCGAGGATGTAGGGCTCGTCGAAGTTGAGCTCCGGGTGGATCTCGTCGTCGAAGTTGTAGCCCGGGCCACCGGTGCCGGTTCCGAGCGGGTCGCCGCCCTGGATCATGAACGCCGGGATGATGCGGTGGAAGATGAGGTCGCTGTACAGCGCGTCGTTCCGGGTCTGGCCCGTCTTCGAGTCCGTCCACTCGCGCCCGCCGGTCGCCAGGTCGGTGAAGTTCTTGACCGTCTTAGGAGCGTGGTCCCCGAAGAGGTTGACCTTGATCTCACCGTGGTTGGTGTGCAACGTGGCGACTGCGGTGTGCTTTGACATACTCCCAATTCTTGCACAAGGGTTCGGGACTCTCGGATGGTATCCAGGGGTCTAAGTGGCAAGATGGAGGTTACGTTGTTGCCGCGATCATTGGAGATGACCACATGAGCCTGTCACGCAAGCGCCGGAAAGAGCTCAAGAAGCTCAAGGGTTCCGCTGCCGACCTCTGGGACTCCCAGCAGGATGTCCTGAACCACGCCAACGAAGTCGCTCGTGAGGTGAGCCGTCAGCTCGGGAACTTCTCGAAGGAGCAGGTGGTCCCCGTCGTGCGCGACACCTACGAGCACCGCGTCGTCCCGACGGTCGACCGGGGGATCAAGGTCTCCCGCAACGCCGTCGACGGCGTGCGCAAGGGCATCTCGGATGGCGTCGTCCCCGCTGTCGGTGGCGTCGTCGGTACGGTGCTGAGCATCGGCGACATCGCCAAGGACACCCGCGTGCAGGCGGCCCTCCGTCGCCTCCACGTCCCCGAGCAGGTGCTGCCCGCCAAGAAGGGCGCGAGCGCCGGTACCGTCATCGCGATCGGCCTCGGCGTCCTCGCCGCTGCCGGTGTCGCCTACGCCGTCTGGCAGACGTTCCGCGCAGACGACGAGCTGTGGGTCTCCGACGAGGAGCCTGCCGCTTCCTGATCTCGCTTCGCACGACGCAGCCCCTCGCCGGTTCCGACCGGGGAGGGGCTTCGTGTTGTGACGGCTGTGCTCAGATGAGGCCGGCGAAGCGTCGTCCGACGTCGACGAGGCTGACGCGGTCGAGTGAGCCGACCTCCTCGAGCGGGTACCACGCGGCGTAGTCGGTGCTGCCGTCGGCCTCGTAGGTCAGCGTGCCGCCGGTGAGGTGCGCCCGGTAGACGATGCGCAGCGTGTGGAGCGGCCCGGTGGCCGTCGTGCTGAGGCGACGCTCCGCCGGCACGACCTGCGAGTCGACGCCGATCAGGTCGTCGAGCTCGGCGTGGTAGCCGGTCTCCTCGAACACCTCGCGGACCGCAGCATCGGCCGGGTCCTCACCGGGGTCGATCCCGCCGCCCGGGAGCGTCCATCCGCTGTGTCCGCTCTCGTTCCAGTGGGAGAGGAGCATGCCCCGTTCGTCGACGATGACGGCATATGCAGCGACGCGGATATCCATGCCGCCAGCCTAACCGCCGGTCCCCGCGACAACGGAGAACGCCCCCGGCGTCTGCCGAGGGCGTTTCTGGACTGTGGAGCCTGGGAGAATCGAACTCCCGACATCCTGCTTGCAAAGCAGGCGCTCTACCAACTGAGCTAAGGCCCCGGATGGAGCAGATCCGGGGATCCGATCCAATCGGTGTGTTACTGGTCGTGCAGGGTGGGGCTACCAGGACTTGAACCTGGGACCTCTTCGTTATCAGCGAAGCGCTCTAACCGCCTGAGCTATAGCCCCGTTTTGAACCTTGTTGAGACTACCCGATTCCCGCCGCAACTCATAATCGAGCGGCGCCGCACGGGGCGGCGCCGACCCGAAGGAGCGTCAGTTGTTGGTGAACCCGACGAGGAGGCCACCCGTGATCTTCACGCTGAGGTTGTAGAGCCCCGCGAGAAGGGCTCCCATCAGCGTGATGACGATGAGGTTGAGCAGCGCCACGATGCCGGCGAAGGCCATGACCTGCGGCAGGTTGACGTACTGGAGGATGTTGTTCCCCGGGCCGGCGATGTCGGTGAACAGGCCACCGACCTTCGTGAAGACACCGGTGGTGTTGAGCACCGTGTAGACGAGGAAGAAGAACACCACGATGACCACGGCGACCGCGATCGCCGCCAGGAACGACAGCTTCACCGCCGACCAGAAGTCGATGTACACCAGCTTCAGGCGCACCTGCTTGGTGCTGGTGCGTTTGGTCGACTTCTTGGCCAACTTCTCTGCGACGCTACTGCTCATCTACTTCTTCCTTCATCGCCGGAGTCTCGTCCGGCACGGATGCCTCGGGTTCTGCACCCTCCGTGGCGGCTGCGTCTGCAACCGTCTCCGGAACATCCTGGGTCTCAAGGTTTCGGTCACTGTTCTTGGCCAGCGCGATGATTCGGTCGCTCTCCGCGAAACGTGCGAAGACGACGCCCATCGTGTCGCGCCCCTTCGCTGGAACTTCGGCCACGGCAGACCTTACCACCTTGCCACTGGCAAGAACCACAAGGACCTCGTCGCTCTCGTCGACGATCAACGCGCCCGCGAGCGTGCCTCGATCGTCGTTCAGCTTGGCCACCTTGATGCCCAGACCGCCGCGGTTCTGGCCGCGGTACTGGTCGATGTTGGTGCGCTTCGCGTAGCCGCCCTCGGTCACGACGAAGACGAACGCCTCGCGTTCCTCACCCTCGACTGACGGCAGCACCGACGCCGAGAGCAGCTTGTCGTCGTCGCGGAAGTGCATGCCGATCACGCCGCTCGTCGCTCGTCCCATCGGCCGCAGGGTCTCGTCGCTCGCCGTGAAGCGGATCGACATACCCTTGCGGGACACCAGCAGGACGTCGCTGTCGTTCTCCACGAGCAGTGCGGAGGTGAGCTCGTCGCCCTCGCGCAGGTTGATCGCGATGATGCCGCCCGAGCGGTTCGTGTCGTACT
Organism: Plantibacter sp. CFBP 13570; assembly: GCF_014841395.1. Lineage (NCBI taxonomy): Bacteria > Bacillati > Actinomycetota > Actinomycetes > Micrococcales > Microbacteriaceae > Plantibacter > Plantibacter sp. CFBP 13570. The sequence goes on from NZ_JACYTW010000001.1 coordinate 52,190, forward strand.
CCGAGAGCGCCGTCTTCTTGACGAGGCCGTCGTGTGTCGCGAGGACCAGGTACGTCGCGGCCTCGTAGTCGCGGATGTCGAGGATCTCGGCGATCTCCTCATCCGGCTGCATGGCGAGCAGGTTGGCGACGTGCTGGCCCTTGGCGTCGCGGCCGGCCTCCTGCAACTCGTAGGCCTTCGCGCGGTACACGCGGCCCTTCGTGGTGAAGAAGAGGAGCCAGTGGTGCGTCGTCGTCACGAAGAAGTGGTCGACCACGTCGTCCGCGCGCAGCTGGGCACCCTTGACACCCTTGCCACCGCGGTGCTGCTGACGGTAGTTGTCGCTCCGCGTGCGCTTGATGTACCCGCCGCGGGTGACGGTGATGACCATCTCCTCTTCGGGGATCAGGTCTTCCATGTTCATGTCGCCGTCGAAGCCGAACATGATCTCGGTGCGGCGGTCGTCGCCGTACTTGTCGACGATCGCGGTCAGTTCCTCGCTGACGATCTCACGCTGGCGGACCGGCTTCGCGAGGATGTCCTTGAGGTCGGCGATCTGCGCTTCGATCTCGGCGGCCTCGTCGATGATCTTCTGACGCTCGAGGGCGGCGAGACGACGCAGCTGCATGTCGAGGATCGCGCTGGCCTGGAGCTCGTCGATCTCGAGGAGGTCCATGAGGCCCGTGCGCGCCTCGTCGGCGGACGGCGAACGGCGGATGAGCGCGATGACCTCGTCCAGGGCGTCGAGCGCCTTCAGGTAGCCGCGGAGGATGTGTGCGCGCTCCTCCTTCTTGCGGAGTCGGAACACGGTGCGGCGGACGATGACCTCGACCTGGTGCGTCACCCAGTTGGTGATGAACCCGTCGAGCGGCAGCGTGCGCGGGATGCCGTCGACGATCGCGAGCATGTTCGCGCCGAAGTTGTCCTGCAGCTGCGTGTGCTTGTAGAGGTTGTTGAGGACGACCTTCGCGACCGCATCGCGCTTCAGCACGATGACGAGCCGCTGGCCGGTGCGACCGGAGGTCTCGTCGCGGATGTCGGCGACGCCGCCGAGACGGCCCTCCTTGACGAGGTCGGCGATCTTCAGCGCGAGGTTGTCGGGGTTCACCTGGTACGGGAGCTCGGTGACGACGAGGCAGGTCCGGCCCTGGATCTCCTCGACGTTCACGACGGCCCGCATGGTGATGGAACCGCGACCCGTGCGGTAGGCGTCCTGGATGCCCTTGATACCGAGGATCTGCGCGCCGGTCGGGAAGTCCGGCCCCTTGATGCGCTGCATGAGCGCCTCGAGGAGCTCTTCCCGGCTGGCCTCGGGGTTCGCCAGGTGCCACAGGGCACCGTCGGCGACCTCGCGGAGGTTGTGCGGCGGGATGTTCGTGGCCATGCCGACCGCGATGCCGACGGAACCGTTGACGAGGAGGTTCGGGAAGCGCGCCGGCAGGACGACCGGCTCCTGGGACTCGCCGTCGTAGTTGGGCTGGAAGTCGACGGTCTCCTCGTCGATGTCGCGCACCATCTCCATGGCGAGTGGGGCCATCTTCGTCTCGGTGTACCGAGGGGCGGCCGCGCCGTCGTTGCCCGGTGAGCCGAAGTTGCCCTGGCCGAGCGCCAACGGGTACCGAAGGCTCCACGGCTGGACGAGGCGGACGAGCGCGTCGTAGATGGCCGTGTCGCCGTGCGGGTGGAACTGACCCATGACGTCGCCGACGACGCGCGCGCACTTGGAGAACGAGCGGTCGGGGCGGTAGCCGCCGTCGTACATCGCGTAGATCACGCGGCGGTGGACGGGCTTCAGACCGTCGCGGACGTCGGGCAGGGCGCGGCCGACGATGACGCTCATCGCGTAGTCGAGGTAGCTGCGCTGCATCTCGAGCTGCAGGTCGACCTGGTCGATCCGTCCGTGCACGCCGTGGTCCTCGTCCGGGACCGTGATCTCGTCGTTGGTTTCGTCTGCCATGTGTCTACTGACTCTTTCGATTGCGGAGCTGAACGATCTTCGCTCCCCGAGCTTGTCGAGGGGCTATGTCGGGGCCGGACGGTCCTCGAGGCTGTCGCACTTCGACAAGCTCAGTGACCGGGCCGGCTAGATGTCGAGGAAGCGGACGTCTTTCGCGTTCTTCTGGATGAAGGTCCGGCGGGACTCCACGTCCTCGCCCATGAGCGTGGAGAAGATCTCATCGGCAGCCGCGGCGTCGTCGAGGGTGACCTGGAGGAGCGTCCGCGTCTGCGGGTCCATCGTGGTCTCCCACAACTCCTTGTAGTTCATCTCGCCGAGACCCTTGTAGCGCTGGATCCCGTTCTCCTTCGGGATGCGCTTGCCCGAGGCGACACCGTCGGTGAGGAGGGCGTCGCGTTCGCGGTCGCTGTACACGTACTGGTGGTCGGCGTTCGACCACTTCAGGCGGTAGAGCGGCGGCTGCGCGAGGTACACGTATCCGAGGTCGACGAGCGGGCGCATGTAGCGGAACAGGAGGGTCAGCAGCAGCGTCGTGATGTGCTGGCCGTCGACATCGGCATCGGCCATGAGCACGATCTTGTGGTACCGCACCTTGTCGGGGTTGAAGTCCTCACCGATGCCGGCACCGAAGGCCGTGATCATGGCCTGGACCTCGTTGTTCGCGAGCGCGCGGTCGAGGCGTGCCTTCTCGACGTTGAGGATCTTGCCACGGAGCGGGAGGATCGCCTGGGTCTCCGGGTTGCGCCCCTGCACGGCGGAGCCGCCTGCGGAGTCACCCTCGACGATGAAGATCTCGGACAGCGACGGGTCCTTCGACTGGCAGTCCTTGAGCTTGCCGGGCATGCCGCCACCCTCGAGGAGGCCCTTGCGACGGGCCGTCTCGCGGGCCTTGCGGGCGGCGAGACGAGCGGTCGCGGCCTGCAGCGCCTTCCGGATGATCTCCTTGGCCTGGTTCGGGTTGCGGTCGAACCAGTCGTTGAGCTGCTCGCTGACGACCTTCTGCACGAACGCCTTCGCCTCGGTGTTGCCGAGCTTGGTCTTCGTCTGGCCCTCGAACTGCGGCTCGGAGAGCTTCACGGAGATGACGGCGGTGAGGCCCTCGCGGACGTCGTCGCCGGAGAGGTTGTCGTCCTTCTCCTTGAGGATGCCCTTCTCACGTGCGTAGCGGTTCACGAGCGTGGTGAGCGCCGCGCGGAACCCTTCTTCGTGGGTGCCACCCTCGTGCGTGTTGATCGTGTTCGCATAGGTGTGGACGCTCTCGTTGTACGCCGTCGTCCACTGCATCGCGACCTCGAGCGCGATCTTGCGCTCGGTGTTCTCCGACTCGAAGGAGATGATCTCGTCGTGGACGAGCTCGGCACGCTTGGCCTTGTTCAGGTACTCGACGTAGTCCTCGAGACCGCGCTCGTAGAAGAAGACGTCCTTGCGCTGCGAGTGTGCCGCCGAGTTGTCGTCGACGTCGTCGGCCTCGATGGCGTCGCGCAACGGACGCTCGTCGGCGAGCTCGATGCGGAGGCCCTTGTTGAGGAAGGCCATCTGCTGGAAGCGGGTCCGGAGCGTCTCGTAGTCGAACTCCGTCGTCTCGAACGTCTCGGCGGACGGCCAGAAGGTGATCGTGGTGCCCGTCTCGGAGGACGGCTCGTCCTCGTGGAGCGGGGCGTCGGGGACACCGTGCTGGAAGCTCTGGCGCCAGACCGAACCCTGACGACGGACCTCGACGGAGAGGCGCGTGGACAGTGCGTTGACGACGGACGAACCGACGCCGTGGAGCCCACCGGAGACCGCGTACCCGCCGCCGCCGAACTTGCCGCCGGCGTGCAGGATGGTCAGGACGACCTCGACGGTCGACTTCTTCTCCACCGGGTGGATGTCGACCGGGATGCCTCGACCGTTGTCGATGACGCGGACGCCGCCGTCCTCCAGGATGGTCACGAGGATCGTGTCGCAGTAGCCGGCGAGGGCCTCGTCCACGGAGTTGTCGACGATCTCGTAGACCAGGTGGTGCAGACCACGTGGACCGGTGGACCCGATGTACATACCGGGCCGCTTCCGGACGGCTTCGAGACCTTCGAGAACCTGGATGGCACTTGCGCCGTAATCAGAGTCTTGGGCGTGCGTGTTGGGTTCTGATGTCATAGGAAAAGAGGGCTCCAAACCGTCGAGATTCGACCGTTCCATCCTACCAAACAGACCCCGTGAAGCCGCGAGAAAACGCCCGTTTGAGGCACTTTTCCATGCCCGGAGGCCGTATTTGCCTCCCTAGCCGTAAGTATCGCGTGGACCACGCCCTGGGATCGACCTGGGGCCTCTTTTCCAGGAGGGTGCTCCGGGGCCCTGGAAACGGATCGTGTCGACACCGGCGTCGGGATAGCGTTCGGCGATGCGGACGAGGATCTCATGGCGCATGTGCCGGAGTTGCGTCGCCCAGGCCGTGGACTGGCATTGGACGATCAGGACGCCGTCCGCGATCGACACCGGTTCGGAGTATCTGGCGGTGTCCTCGCCGCACAACTCCGCCCAGTTCCCGAGGACCTCGTGCTGGGCGAGCGGCGAGTTCCACCCGAGTCCGGCGGTCAGTGAATCGATGACCGTCCCGAGGCCCTTCGGGTCGCGACCGACACCGTACGGCACCGAGTCCTGCGGCCCCTCGGCCGAGCGTTCGCGGCGCTTGCGATCACGGGAGACCCGTTCGCCGCCGAAGATCTCCTTGAACCGGAGGTACACCGTGGCGGAGAGTTCCCCCGCCGGGTCGGCGTCCCGTCCGAGTCGCCGCGGCTCAGTCATGCGTCGACTCCGTGGGGCTCACGAAGGAGGCCGCCTCGTCCGGACCGTCCACGATCCGTCCGGCCTCGATGCGCACGACGTGCGCGGTGAACCGTTCGGGGACGTCGTCGAACACGGCCGCGGTGATGATGACCTGGTCGTACTCCGCGACCGCGGCCGCGAGGCGTTCCCGGCGACGCGAATCGAGCTCGGCGAAGACGTCGTCGAGGATGAGCACCGGATCGCCGAGGGACGAGTCGGCCCGGAGGAGCTCGGCCGAGGCGAGTTTGGCGGCGAGCGCGAACGACCACGATTCACCGTGGCTCGCGTACCCCTTGACCGGCAGCCCGTTGAGACCGAAGAACACGTCGTCGCGGTGCGGTCCGACGAGCGTCAGGCCCCGCTCGAGCTCGGCCGACCGGCGCTGCGCGAGCGCCGCACGGAACCGTTCCGCGATGCGCGCCAGATCGACGGGGGCGCCCGGCTCCACGCCCTCCGTGGGATCGGCGGCTGCCGACTCGTCCTCGGCATCGGTGCCGGCGATACTGAGCACGGGCAGGAGGACCGGTCGGTGATCGTCGCCGGCCACGGCCTCGTACGCTCCGCGCAGTGGTCCACCGAGCATGGCCAGGAGCTGCAGACGTTCGGCGATGATCTCCGTGCCGTACTGCACGAGTCGGTCGTCCCAGAGGTCGAGCGTCGCCAGGGGCCCGGATTTCAGCCCACGCGCCCTCGCCGATTTGAGGAGCGAGTTCCGCTGCTTCAGGGAGCGGTCGTAGTCGGCCATCACGCCGGCCAGCCGGGGGATCCGCTGCACGAGGAGCTGGTCGATGAACCGCCGGCGCGCCGACGGGTCGCCGCGGACGATCAGGAGGTCCTCCGGGGCGAACAGCACGGTGGACACGTATCGCGGCAGTTCGCGCGGCTTGATCTGGGACCGGTTCACCTGGGCGCGGTTGGCCGAACCCCGGTTGAGCTGCACCTCGGCGAGCAGCTCACGACCGTCGTGCACGATGCGCGCCCTGATGATCGCCGCGTCGGCACCGTGTCGGATGAGCGCCTGCTCGGAGGAGACCCGATGGGACCCGAGGCTGCTGAGGTATCCGATCGCCTCGACGAGGTTGGTCTTGCCCTGGCCGTTGCGACCCACGAACAGATTGGGTCCGGGTTCGAGCGCCACGTCGACCACCGCGTAGTTGCGGTAGTCGGTGAGATTCAAGTGCCGCACGATCACCACGTCACCCTACCGCCTCGCCCTGACGCCGAACGGGTCGGGGCGCCGTCGGACGTCTGAGCGCGCCCGTCACGACGACGCAGGGTGAACGAAATCGACCCTCCAGCGAAGCGGAATGCTCCGGGAGGGTCGATTTCGTTCGTCAGGAGACGTCGTGTCGTCAGTCGTCGGCCTTCTTGACCGCGTGACCGCCGAACTGGTTGCGGAGTGCCGCGACCGCCTTCATGGCCGGCGAGTCCTCCTGGCGCGACACGAAGCGGGCGAAGATCGATGCCGAGATGGTCGGGACGGGCACCGCGTTCGCGATGGCCTCCTCGATCGTCCAGCGGCCCTCGCCCGAGTCCTCGACGTAGCCCTCGATCTGCTCGAAATCAGGGTCCTCCTCGAGGGCGCGGACGAGCAGCTCGAGCAGCCAGGACCGCACGACGGTCCCGCGCTGCCAGGCCTTGAAGGTGCCCGGGACGTCCTTGATGATGTCTTCGCGCTTGTCCAGGAGCTCGAAGCCCTCGGCGTACGCCTGCATGAGCGCGTACTCGATGCCGTTGTGCACCATCTTCGCGTAGTGGCCGGCGCCGACCTCTCCGACGTGGACGAAGCCCTCATCGCGCGGGCCTTCAGGACGCAGCGCGTCGAAGACGGGCATGACCCGCTCCACCTGCTCCTTGGAACCGCCGACCATGAGGCCGTAGCCGTTGTCGACACCCCAGACACCGCCGGAGACGCCGGCGTCGATGTAGTCGATGCCCTTCGCCGACAGCAGTTCAGCGTGCTTGAAGTCGTCCGTGAAGCGGCTGTTGCCGCCGTCGATGACCAGGTCGCCGGCCTCGAGCAGGCCGTTCAGCTCCTCGACGACGGAGTCGGTGATGGCCCCGGCGGGGACCATGACCCAGACCGTGCGAGGTGCCGGGAGCGCAGCGACGAGGTCGCTGATCGTCGCGACGTCGGTGACATCGGGGTTCCGGTCGAAACCGGTGACCTCGATGCCGTTCGCACGCAGGCGCGTGCGCATGTTGTTGCCCATCTTGCCGAGACCGACGAGACCGATGTGCATGGAGGATCCTTTGCGTGTCAGCGCAGCAGCAGGTTCGGCTGCAGCAGGTACTTGTAACTGTCGGCACCCGGCTGATCCTTGGAGGATTGGCTCGTGATGAGCATGGGTCCCGGCTTGTTCGTGTTCTCCGTCTTCGTGAACGAGAACCGCACATACTCGCTCCGGACCGCGGTCAGACCGTCGATCAGGAACTGCGGCTTGAGAGAGAGCACGATGTCGTCGCCGGTGAGGAGGGCGTCGATGCCCTCAGATGCCTGCGCCTGCTCGGATCCGACGGCCTCGAGCGTGAGGCCGTCGATGGTGAAGGTGAAGCGGAGGGCCGCTTCGCGCTCGAGGACGAGCGACATACGCCTGGTCGCCTCGATGAGTTCCGCGGTGTTGATGATCGCGTAGTTGTCGGTCGTCTCGGGGAAGAGCCGCTTGACCGGCGGGAAGTTGCCCTTGATCAGCAGCGAGGTGACCGTCTTGCGGTCAGCCCGGAACGCGATGAGCTCGCGGTCGTCGCGATTCGTGATCGCGACGTTGATGTTGCCGCTGTGGCCGAAGGTCTTGCCGACCTCCTGGAGCGTGCGGGCCGGCACGAGGGCCGTGATCGTCTCGCTGGAACCGTCGCCCTGGCCCGAGTCCCAGTCGATCTCGCGCACCGCGACCCGGTAGCGGTCGGTCGCGACGAGGCTGAGGCTCGTCTTGGAGACCTCGAGCTGCACGCCGGTGATGACCGGGGTCACGTCGTCGCGGCTTGCCGCGACGGCCACCTGGCTCACTGCAGTGGCGAACTCGTCGGCGGGCACGAGACCGAAGTCGGCGTCGACCTGCGGGATCGTCGGGTACTCCTCGACGGGCATCGATCCGAGCGTGAACCGGGCTGAACCACAGGTGACCTCGATGCGGTTCTCGACCTTGCTGAACCGGACGGGCGCGTTCGGGAGTCGGCTGGCGATCTCCGAGAGCAGCCGGCCGTTGACGAGTGCCGTACCGGCCTCCTCGACTTCGGCTGCGATTCCGGTCTGGCTGGACACCTCGTAGTCGAAGGAGGACAGGATGAGACCGTCGTCACCGGCTTCGATGAGGATGCCGTTGAGGATCGGCAGCGTCGGGCGCTGCGGGAGCAGCTTCACTGCGAACGAGACGGCTTCGCTGAATACATCCCGGTTGACGCTGAATCGCACGACAAGTCCCCTGTCTCTGGCTCTCGATGACGTCACCAATGCTAGTGGGTCTGCTTCCGGGGTCGAGTGGGACGAGGTGCTGTGGAGAAGCGAGCCTAGGGAAAGGTTGTTTGGCGGAGAGATCATTGAATTAACGGTTAACAGTCTTAACCGGTGTGGAAACTGTGGATAAGTCCGCCGAACCCGCTCGAACACAGGGAACTACATGTGTGTAACTTGGTGGCGGCCTGTGGAGAGAACGACGCGAGGGTGTGGGACGCGGAGGCGGGTGAACGGTGTTCACTCACAAGCGTGCCCGGAGCTTCCACATCCCTCCACAGGTTATCCACAGGGCTGCGAGGCCGGAATGTGGACAGATCGGACGCGGATCATGTCGTCGAATGAGCGCTCGTCGTCGCCTGATGAACGAAATCGGCCCCTTGAGCGCACCGAGTGCGTCGAGGGGCCGGAAACGTTCATCAGGACGCCTCAGGCGCCGTAGCGGAGGTTCTGCTTGATGCGGCTCGTGAGCTCGGTCACCTGGTTGTAGATCGAGCGCTTCTCCTGCATGAGGTCGGTGATCTTCCGGTTGGCGTACATGACCGTCGTGTGGTCCCGGTTGCCGAACAGCTGACCGATCTTCGGGAGCGAGAGGTTCGTGAGCTCGCGACAGAGGTACATCGCGATCTGCCGCGCCGTCGCCACGGCCTGCGACCGACTCGAGCCGTACAGGTCGTCGACCGAGAGCTTGAAGTAGTCGGCCGTGGTGTTGATGATGTCGATCGGCGAGATGACGTTGTCGTCGTCGAGGCTGATGACGTCCTTCAGCACCGTCTGGGCCAACGTCATGTCGACGGCGGTCCGGTTCAGGCTCGCGAATGCGACGACCCGGATGAGCGTGCCCTCCAGCTCACGGATGTTGCTCGACACCTTGGTGGCGATGAATTCGAGGACCTCGTCCGGGATGTGCAGCTTCTCGTTCTGCGCCTTCTTGCGCAGGATCGCGATGCGCGTCTCGAGGTCGGGAGCCTGGACGTCGGTGATGAGTCCCCACTCGAAGCGTGAACGCATCCGCTCTTCGAAGCCGGTGAGCGCCTTCGGGGGCAGGTCGCTGGTGATGACCACCTGCTTGTTGTGATCGTGCAGGGTGTTGAAGGTGTGGAAGAACGCCTCCTGCGTCTCCGCCTTGCCCTGGAGGAACTGGATGTCGTCGATCAGCAGGATGTCGATGTCGCGGTACCGCGACTGGAAGAACGAGCCGCGGTTGTTGGCGATCGAGTTGATGAAATCGTTCGTGAACTCCTCGCTGGACACGTACCGGACGCGGATCCCCGCGTAGAGGTTCATCGCGTAGTGGCCGATGGCGTGGAGGAGGTGGGTCTTGCCGAGCCCGGAGTCGCCGTACACGAACAGTGGGTTGTAGGCCTTCGCCGGCGCTTCGGCCACGGCGACCGCGGCCGCGTGCGCGAACCGGTTGGACTGGCCGATGACGAAGTTGTCGAAGCTGTACTTCGGGTTGAGTCGGGTGTCGTTCTCGCGCGCCGGCAGCGTGGGCGTCGGGGTCAGCTGCGGCTGCGGCGACTCGAGCGGTGCCGGGTCGATGTGCTGGAAGCCGGTCTGCTCGTACCGTTCCTCGACGATGTCGGGGTTGACGACGATCGCGTAGTTGCCGACGGGACCGCCGTCGACGATGGACGCGAGTGCGGCGAGGATCGGTGCCCGCATGCGCTGGTTGAGCATGCCCATCGTGAACTCGTTGGGCACCTCGAGGTAGAAGGTGCCGCCCATGATGCCCTTGGGGACGATGAGGTTGAGGAACCCGCGGAGTGGCGGGGTGATGCGGTCGTCGACGGAGAGGATCTCGAGCACCGATTGCCAGGTCTCAGCGATCGCATCGTCGGCGTCCGACATAGTTCTCCCCACACATACTCACAGGTTCATCCACAGGCTCTCCCCTGAGTATTCGGGGCTGAGCGCGGTGCTATCCACACGCTGTGCATAACCCGAGGGCTTACGCTAACAACACGTCGCCCCAGTCCCAAATCACTGTACGGCCGCCCTGCGTGTCACTGCTACAATTTCTGAGAATCCTGTGGATAATCATTCGTTTGGGCGCCGCTGGTTTGACCTTCGCGCGAGTAGACCGTAGGTTTAATCAGTTGACTTCTGCCCACGGGCACCCTTCCGTACCCTGCTGCCACCTGTGCAGTGGTGGGTCATGATCCGGAGATCGTAATTATGAGCAAGAGAACCTTCCAGCCGAACAACCGTCGTCGCGCCAAGAAGCACGGCTTCCGTCTGCGCATGCGCACGCGTGCCGGCCGCGGCATCCTGTCGGCTCGTCGCGCCAAGGGCCGCACCGAACTCTCCGCGTAGAGCCGTCGTGCTCGAGCGTGCGAGCCGGATCACGTCCGGCGACGACTACCGAGGGGTAGTTCGTCGCGGGTCCCGGTTCGTCGGCGAGCACACGGTCATGTACGTACGCATGAACCCGAAGGGCGGACAGCCGCGCTTCGGGTTCATCGTTGCGAAAACGGTCGGTAACGCAGTGACCCGCAATCTCGTCAGACGTCGCCTGAAGGCCATCTGCCACGACAGCGTCGTTCAGGCTGCCCACGGCGCTGACGTGGTCATCCGAGCACTGCCGTCTGCAGCAACGGCGCCGTTCGCCTCGCTCCATGCCGAGGTCGATCGTGCCTTCGCCAAACGCGGCGTCATCGTCGAGGCTTCGGACGCGCACCGATGAACGGCGTCCTCGCTGCCACCTGCCTCGCGCCCCGCAATGCTGCGGTGCTGGCGCTCCGCGGGTATCGCGCCGCGATCTCCCCGCTGTACGGCGACGTCTGCCGGTATTACCCCAGCTGTTCCGCGTACGCTCTGGGAGCGGTGCAGCAACACGGTGTCGTCGTCGGTTCGGCGATGGCAGCGGCCCGCATCGCGAGATGCCACCCCTGGGCTGCACCTCGTTTCGACGAGGTACCACCCAAGAAGAACTTTCGGTACAGCGTCACTTCTCACGGATTTGTCGTGCAACCGAGCCACGGAAAGGGCTGACCCGCACCTATGGACATCATCGGCACAATTCTCTGGCCGCTCAAATGGGCGGTCGAGCTGCTCCTCGTGGGCTGGCACCTGCTGTGGACGGCCATCGGACTCGACCCCGCGGCCGGTCTCACCTGGGTCCTCTCGATCGTCGGGCTCGTCCTCGTCGTCCGTGCCGCGCTCATCCCCCTGTTCATCAAGCAGATCAAGAGCCAGCGCAAGATGCTCGAGATCGCGCCGCAGATGAAGAAGGTGCAGGAGAAGTACAAGGGCAAACGCGACCAGGCCAGCCGCGAGGCGATGTCCCGCGAGACGATGGAGCTGTACAAGAAGCACGGCACCTCCCCCGTCAGCGGATGTCTGCCGCTGCTCGTCCAGATGCCGATCTTCTTCGCTCTGTTCTCCGTGCTCAACGACGCCCAGAAGAGCAAGGCCGGCGTCGGTCCCCTGAACGAGACCCTCGCCGTGCAGTTCGGCGACGCGAACCTGTTCGGGATCGCTCCGCTGCACACGAGCATGCAGGCGGCACTCGCCGGCAACCCGGTCAACTGGGCGGTCGTCATCATCGCCGCCGTCATGGTCATCCTCATGTGCGCGTCGCAGTTCATCACGCAGCTGCAGATCGTGTCGAAGAACATGTCGGCCGAGACGAAGGCCAGCCCGCAGTTCAAGCAGCAGCGGATCCTCCTCTACATCCTGCCCTTCGTGTTCCTCTTCTCCGGCTTCGCCTTCCCGCTCGGCGTCATGTTCTACTGGCTGACGTCCAACGCGTGGACGATGGTGCAGCAGTTCCTCGTCATCCGGAACATGCCGACGCCTGGTTCCGACGCTGCGAAGGCTCGTGAGGAGCGTCTCGCGCGGAAGGGCAAGCTCATGACGCCGAACGGCGACGTCATCTCGATCTCCGAGGCGCCGGTACCCGAGAAGAAGACCCCGACGCAGCGCCAGCAGCCCATGGGCAAGGCGCGTGCGAAGAAGCAGCAGACCGACGGACGAGACAAGTAGGAGTATCGGTGACTGACCAGGAACTGGCCCCGGCCCAGGACGAAGCACCCACCATCACGCAGCTCGAAGAAGAGGGCGACGTCGCAGCGGACTACATCGAGGAGTTCCTCGACATCTGCGACATCGATGGCGACATCGACATCGATGCCCGCAATGGTCGTGCGTACGTGTCGATCGACTCCCCCACGGAGAGCAACCTGCGTCTCCTGTCGCGTCCCGACACGGTCAACGCGCTGCAGGAGCTGACCCGCCTAGCTGTTCAGAACCGTACCGGTGGCTTCTCCCGGCTCATCCTCGACATCGGCGGATCCCGCGAAGCGCGTCAGCAGGAGCTCGGCGCCCTCGTGGAGCGAGCGGTCGAGCGCATCGAGGCTGGTTCCACCGAGGCGGCACTCCCCCCGATGTCGAGCTACGAGCGCAAGCTCGTCCACGACATCGTGTCGGCTCGCGGCTTCGTGTCCGAGTCGCACGGCGAAGGCCGCGACCGTCACACCGTCATCACCCGCGGCTGACGCGGCCTGATCGTTTCACGTGAAACTGCGATGACTGACGTGCCTGCAGGACTCGAACCGGAACCGGCGGAAGCGTCCGAGTTGTTCGGTGACCGGATCGATGTCGGTCGTGCATTCGCCGCGAACCTGGCGGAGTTCGGTGAGCCACTCGGGCTGATCGGGCCCCTGGAGCTTCCGCGTCTCTGGACGCGCCACATCCTCAACAGCGTGATTGTGGCTCCGCTCCTTCGTCCCGGCAGAGTCGGGGATGTCGGCACTGGCGCGGGGCTGCCTGGACTGGTCCTCGCGATCGCCCGGCCGGACGTCGAGTTCGTGCTCATCGAGCCGATGGAACGTCGAGTCGCCTGGCTCAACGATCAGGTCGGAGTCCTCGGGCTCGAGAACGTCACCGTCGTGCGAGCGCGCGCTGAGGAGGTTCGTCTTGATGAGCCCCTCGACCAGGTGACCGCGCGCGCGGTCAGTGCGCTCCGCAAGTTGCTCCCCCTCACCGCTCCCCTGCTTCGGGACGGCGGAGAGCTGGTCCTCATGAAGGGTGCCGGCGCGCAGGCGGAGGTCGATGCATCGACCAAGGAGCTTCGCAAGTACCGGGTCTCCGGTGTCGAGGTTCGAACGCTTGGCGAGGGCGTTCTCGCGGAGCCGACCCGAGTCATCGTTGGAACCGTCCGCGGCTGAGGTCAGTCGGGAACGCTCGGGGCCTCCGCGAGGGGCACCGCAGACAATCTTCCGCGGCTTGCGAGCTCTCGGGAGAATGGCTCCTGACGAACCGGCCCGGAACCTGCGGCCAATTCAGAGGTCCTGAGTTCGTCAGGAACGATTCTCCGGTCTAATTTGACACGAATCTGGGGTGCCGGGTGGGCCGGATTCGAGTGTTTTCTGACGTTTGCCAGCGGTAATGCTTCTGGTATCTCATATATGTTCTTCACTTGGCCTGTAGCCCCAGTCTTGTGACGCGGCGCCGGCACCGCGATCGACGGGCGGCGATGCTCCGCGCTTCGGTGGTCGGCGCCCCCAGACGTCGATGCTGTTGTGCGCGGTGGCCGGCCAGCTAGCTGCCCCCTCGGAGATGACGGACGAGTGCGGGTGGCAACGGTGGACCTCCCAGGTTGGTGATCCGGTCGGGCGTGTCAGTGATCTGTGGCCTTCGTTCGAACCCCGGGTAGGTCCGAGGCGTTCCTTGGTTGCAGGGAAGATGCGTCACCCCGTCCCCGTCCCACACGTTCAACTGACTCGCGGGGGTGCATCACGTGGCGGACCTGTCGTTGGAGAACTGCTGCGAGATGCGCATTCCGCCAGTTTCCTATGTGCCTGCGGGCCGACTGGCGCCCGACCGTCGGCAGGCTCATGTGCACCGGCGGGTCGGCGCTGGCTGAGGTGTGGGTGAGCTGCCGGCCGAAGAAGGAGAGGATGGTCGGCCTGTTGCTATCGCGTGCGTCGAAGGCGCCCCGGTCTTGGAGGCTCTGGCGCCGTGCGGTGCGGTCACGCCGGAGCCCCTGCTGCTACTCCGAGCGCTTTCCCCGACGGGGCTGCGACGCACGGTGCACGGCGGCCACTCGGCGTAACGATGTGTCGAAGTGCGCCGGCGCTGCGGAGGTCGTGCTCGTGACTCCTGTCAGCTTGGAATGAGCTGGTGTACTTCCGACTGACGATGCATGGTTCTGCGCCCAGATAGGCTCGGCGGAGCGTGCTTGCCGCCGGAAGGATGAGATTGAGCGACGTTTCACGTGGAACGTGGGACGATGCCACTCGCTTGAGTTCTTCGTTTTCAGGAGTGGTTCCTATCGGCCTGGAGTCGTGTGTGCCAGTTCACTCAGTGAGTGCGCTCCCAGGCCGTCGTGCCGGGACCGCCGCGGTGTTCGATGTTTCACGTGGAACATGGGTGGCGGTCTGCTCCTGCGCGGCTGTAGCGCGGCGGTGGAGACAAGTTGAGTTCGACGAGCACAGGGCGCGGTAGCAGGCTGGCCTGCGCTCGAGACCACCCCATCCGTTGCGTTGGTCCTGTCGAGAGTGTTTCACGTGAAACAGCGGGCGGGTACGACGGACCGCGTGTGGGATCGGACCGGTTGCGTGATGCTTCGTCGCTACCGCTCCCCCACTGTCGGATCACCCCGGTGAGGCGGACAGCGGGCTGTGGCCAGAGGCTGGAAAGGCGCCTATCGATGTGAGCCGCGGGACGGCTCGGCGTGCACGGAGTCTTGGTTTCACGTGAAACGCTGGCGCGGACTTGCGCCAGTCGTACAGCTCTCCACCATACGAGCGCGTGGAGATAGCGCCTGTGGATAACTCTGTGGACAGTTCTCGCACGTAGCCGGAGGAACCGGCGATCCTCCGTGAAGAACCGGGCCCCAACCGGCGTACCACCGAACTGTGGTCAACACGCACCGGGGCAAGAGCCTGGACGTACTGGACCCGGCGTGGGGCGATCGGGTGCGAACTTCCGCGGAAAGACGCGGATCTCTGACTGATTGCAGAGGCACTTCCCCCATGGTTGTCAACATACGTCCGCCGGGCTCGTCTCGTGTTGATCTGACCAGCTTCGACCTGCACGCCCGAGGCGCACGCGGTTCCGCGGCATCGGGTATCTCGGAGCCCTGTGGATAACCCTGTGGAAGAGAGAGGGCGAGGCGTCCCTTCTGGGCGCCATGCGGGGCGATCGACGACATGCGGGTGTCGCGAAACGGCGCTCGAGGGCCGCGACGCTTCCACACTCCCCCGATCGCTGTCGGAGATCGCTCCCCTGGCGTCAGCCCACGCTGGTACGGTTGAAGTACACGTTTCGAGCAAGAAGGTTTCACGTGAAACAACCCGAACCAACGCATTCCGCGGCTCCCGAGCGCGACTCCGTTGGTAGCGCCTTCGACGCGTCCACGCCGTTGGCTCGCGAGCTCCATCATCTGACTGAGAGGCGTAAAGCCTTGGCTCACGCAACCTTGCCGACGCCCGACCACACTCGGGTCTTCACGGTCTCCAACCAGAAGGGTGGAGTCGGCAAGACGACGACCACCGTCAACATCGGCGCCGCCCTCGCCCGTTCGGGTGCACGTGTCCTCGTGATCGATCTGGATCCCCAGGGGAACGCGTCCACCGCACTCGGCGTCGAGCATCACTCGGATGTCCCGAGTGTCTACGACGTCCTGATCGACGACTTCCCCCTAGCCGATGTCGTCCAGCAGAGCCCCGAGTTCCCCACGCTCTTCTGCGCTCCCTCGACGATCCATCTCGCCGGCGCGGAGATCGAACTCGTGTCACAGGTCGCGCGTGAGCACCGTCTCCGCACGGCCCTCGAACAGTTCATCCAGGACGCCGAAGAGCCGTTCCACTATGTCTTGATCGATTGCCCGCCGTCCCTCGGACTCCTGACGATCAATGCCTTCGTCGCGGCCAAGGAAGTCCTCATCCCCATCCAGTGCGAGTACTACGCGCTCGAGGGATTGAGTCAGCTCCTCAGTAGCATCCAGCTGATCCAGCGGCACCTGAACCCAGGGCTCGCCGTCAGCACCATCCTCCTGACGATGTACGACGGGCGCACCAACCTCGCGCAGCAGGTGGCTCAGGACGTCCGAGACCATTTCACCGGGCAGGTCCTCGAGTCGGTCATCCCACGAGCGGTGCGTATCTCTGAAGCCCCCAGCTTCGGGCAGAGCGTCATCAGCTACGACCCCACGTCGCTCGGCGCGGTGTCCTATCTCGAAGCAGCGGCGGAGATCGCCAACCGATGGGCCGCAGGCTCCTCCGATACACCCGATACGAACCACCCTGAGGGAGTCAGTCACTGATGGCAACGAAACGAACTGGACTCGGTCGCGGGATCGGTGCACTCATTCCGACGACGAGTTCAGACTCGCAGGCGAACCGTCCCGTCGACGTCTTCTTCCCCGACAACCAGGGCACTGCCCGCAAGGCAGCGAAGGACGCGGCTACCGCCGCTGCGGACGCCGCCGCAGCAGAGGCGGCGGCAGCTGACGCCCCCACTGCACCGGACGCCGCTGCGACCACGGCAGATGGGCCGCAGCTCGTGGCCGTCCCCGGTGCCCGGTTGGCGTACCTCTCCCCCGAACTGATCGTGCCGAACGCCAACCAGCCGCGCACGGTCTTCGATGAGGACCACCTCGCCGAACTCGTCACGAGCATCCGTGAGGTCGGCGTACTGCAGCCGATCGTGGTCCGGCCGATCCCTGGCGACGACGAGCGATACGAACTCATCATGGGTGAGCGGCGTCTTCGCGCTTCGAAGGAGGTGGGTCTCGACCGCATCCCCGCGATCATCAAGGACACCGCCGACGAGGACATGCTGCGCGATGCGCTGCTCGAGAACCTGCACCGATCCGAGCTGAATCCGCTCGAGGAGGCTTCTGCATACCAGCAGCTCCTGGCCGACTTCGGAATCACCCAGGACGAACTTGCCAACCGCATCGGTCGTTCCCGCCCCCAGATCAGCAACACCATCCGCCTGCTCAAGCTGCCGGCGGCCGTGCAGCAGCGCGTGGCTGCCGGTGTGCTGAGCGCCGGACATGCTCGCGCCATCCTGTCGCTGACCGATCCTGAGGCACAGCAGCGCTTGGCCGACAAGATCGTGAACGAGGACCTGTCGGTTCGCGCGGCCGAGGCTGCTGCGGCTCAGGGCGTTCAGGCGAAGAAGCCGCGTCCGGTGGCCGGATCGCGTCGTGGACAACTCGATGAGATCGCAGACCGCCTCGGCGACCGCCTGAACACCCGCGTGAAGGTGACGCTCGGTGCGAAGAAGGGGCAGATGGTCGTGGAGTTCGCGACCATCGCCGACCTCAACCGCATCCTGAGCGAGCTTGGGGAGTCAGGATTCGGTCAGTCTTCCTGACGCTGTTTCACGTGAAACATGGGCCAGTCGGCCGCGGGGTACCGTATGCCCTTCGACAAGCTCAGGGACCAAGGCGGCGGAATCCGTGGATTGGCGGACGGCCGCCCCATCTCGGTTACTGAGCCTGTCGAAGTGCCGCGCGCGTGCTCTGTGATTGATAAGACCTGATCAGAGCGATAATTCGGGATGTTTCACGTGAAACACCCCGACAACGAAGAACCGCCCGGCTCGAATGAGCCGGGCGGTTCAGTGGTTCAGAAAAACCTGATCAGGCGAGGAAAGCTGCGAGATCCTTCTCGAGTGCGGCCTTCGGCTTGGCGCCGATGACGGTCTGCACGACCTCGCCACCCTTGAACACCTTCATCGCGGGGATGGAGGTGATCTGGTACTTCATGGCCAGGTTCGGGTTCTCGTCGACGTTCAGCTTGAGAACGGTGATCTTGTCGCTGTTCTCGGAGCCGATCGTGTCGAGGATCGGGCCGACCGCGCGACACGGACCGCACCAGGCGGCCCAGAAGTCGACGAGGACGGGCTTGTCGCTGTTGATGACCAGTTCGTCGAACGTGGCCTCGGTGACTGCATCTGACATGAGTGTTCTCCTTCGTGGTGGCCAGGCCGACAGCCTGGCCGTCGATCAAACGGTGGTGGTGAGCACGGGGTCGGCCGGCTGCGGACGACCGGCCGTCTGTGCTTCGCCGATGGCCGACGCTTCCCCAGCAGCCTGCTCGAGGTCTGCGAGGTAGTGCTCCGCGTCGAGGGCGGCGATGGTGCCGCTGCCGGCTGCGGTGATGGCCTGTCGGTACGTGGGGTCGATGACGTCGCCCGCGGCGAAGACGCCGGGGAGGTTGGTCTTCGACGAGCGGCCCTTGACGGCGATCGTGCCCTCGGGGGCGAGCTCCAGCTGGCCGTGGATGAGGTGTGTGCGCGGGTCGTTGCCGATCGCGATGAAGAGGCCACCGAGCGGCAGGTGTGTCTCGGTGCCGTCGGTGGTCGAGCGCAGCGTCACGCCGTCGACCGCGTCGGCGCCGGTGATGCCGGCGACTTCGCTGTTCCAGATGAACTCGATCTTCTCGTTCGCGAACGCACGGTCCTGCATGATCTTCGACGCGCGCAGGGTGTCCTTGCGGTGGATGACGTACACCTTCGACGCGAACCGTGTGAGGAAGGTGGCCTCCTCCATGGCGCTGTCGCCGCCGCCGATGACCGCGATCGTCTTCTCCTTGAAGAAGAAGCCGTCGCAGGTGGCGCACCAGGACACACCGTGGCCGGAGAGTCGCTCTTCGTCGTGCAGGCCGAGCTTGCGGTAGGCGGAGCCGGTGGCGAAGATCACGGTGTGGGCCTCGTGCACCTGTCCGTTGCCGAGGGTGACCGTCTTGACGTCGCCGTCGAGCTTGAGCTCGGTGACGTCGTCGTAGAGGACCTCGGTGCCGAACCGCTCTGCCTGCTCCTGGAGCTTCATCATGAGCTCGGGGCCCTGGATGCCCTCGGGGAAGCCGGGGAAGTTCTCGATCTCAGTGGTGTTCATGAGCTCGCCGCCGGCCTCGACCGATGACGCGACGAGCAGCGGCTGCAGCGAGGCGCGGGCAGCGTAGATCGCCGCCGTGTAGCCGGCGGGTCCTGATCCGATGATGATGACCTGACGCACGATGCTCCTCAGTGGTTCGTGGGCTCCCGGACCAGGTGGGTTCCGGGGTTCCGAGTGGTGTAACACATCCTAACCGGCCGCTATTCCGCTCCCCCCGGGACCTCGGGCAGCTCTCAGCCGGTGTGCGTGAGGTGGCGTCGACCCGTGGGTGTCAGCGCCCGAACCGGGCGAGGACGGGCGCCAAGGCCGCCTTGAGCTCCGGCGTGCGGAGGAGGGCGAGCACCGCGAGGTACACGGCGGCCATCGCCGCCCCGACGACGGCCATGGTGACGATGGCGCCGGGGATCGTGGCCGTCGGGAACCCCTCTTCGCTGACACCGCCGAGCAGCAGCAGCACGACGACTCCGACCACAGCTGCAGGCACGGCGGCGGCGATGAACCGGACCAGGCTTAGGACGATACGTCGGCCGTCGAGACCCCCCAGCCGGCGCCGGAGCAGCAGTGCGGCGACCACGGTCTGTGCAATGCACGCGATCGTGATGGCGAGCGCGACGCCGGCACCCACCAGATGCGGTGGGAGGACCAGGAGCACGATCAGCGCCAGGAGGACGAACAGGAGGGTCTGGAACAGGGTGAAGAAGAAGGGCGTCTTCGTGTCTCCGAGGGCGTAGAACGCGCGCTGGAGGACGAAGAGGATGCAGAAAGGCACGAGTCCGATCACGAACGCGATGATGATGCCGCCCATCGCCTGCGCCTGTTCGAACGTCTCGGCGAAGACACTGCCGAACGGCACGGCGACCACCATGATGACGGCCGCTGCGAGCACGATGAGGACGCTCACGACGCGGATGGCCCCGGAGATGTCGGCCTGCAGCCGCTGGATGTCCCGTCCGCGATCGCGTGTGCCCTGCGCGTGCTCGCTCATCCGCGTGAAATAGGCCGTCGCGATCGAGACGGTGATGATCGAGTGCGGGAGCATGAAGATCAGCCAGGCGTAGTTGAGGATCGCGACCGAGGGTCCCTTATCGCTCACGGAGGCGACGATCTGGGTCTCGACGATCCCCGCACCGGTCGTCAGGAGCAGCATGCCGAAGGTCCAGCTGGCGATCCGCCCGGTGGCGCGGAGGCCGACGCCTCGCCACTGGAAGTCCGGTCGGAAACGCAGTCCGGCCCGACGCCAGAACAGCATGAGGAAGGCGGCCTGGACGACGACGCCGAGGGTCGCGGAGCCTGCGAGGAGCACCGTTCGACCGTCGGTCCACTCACTGACCGCGAGGTCGCCGCGGCCGTACAGCGTGATGAAGGCGATCAGCCCGGCGATCGCGATGACGTTGTTGAGCACCGGTGCCCAGGTGAACGGCCCGAACATCTTGCGTGCGTTCAGGACCTCGCCGAGGACGGTGTAGAGCGCGTAGAACAGGATCTGCGGGAGACACCAGTAGGCGAACGCCGTCGCGAGCGCGAATTGATCAGGCGACAGCGTCGCGGCGACGATGAACACGAACACGGGTGCGAGCAGGGTGATGAGCGCGGTGGCCCCGCCGATGAAGACGAGGGTGATGGTGACGAGCTTGTTGATGTACGCGTTGCCACCGTCGGCATGGATCCCCGCACGGACGATCTGCGGCACGAGCACGGCGCTGAGCACGCCGCCGCCGATGATGACGTAGATCGTGTTCGGGAGCTGGTTGGCGATCGCGAAGGTGTCGCCGATGACCAGGACGCCGATGGCCTGAGCCACGAGGATCGCCTTGACGAAGCCGAGCAGTCGGGAGACGAGGGTTCCCGAGGCGAGGAGCGCGCTCGCCCTGCCGATGCCGTCAGCCATTCGTCTCCTGTCGTCCGGGTGACGACTCTACCGGGGGCTCACCGCCGGGGGGCTGACCGCTGTCCGGAGCATCTGTGGGGGCGGCGGACGTGGCACCCGAGCCGCGTCGCTTGGCTCGTCGGCTCACCACCATGCGGACCACACCGCTGACGAACAGTAGGGCGACGAGCAGGGCGAGGACGACGGCACCGATGCCCTCCCAGTCGGCGCGGACGTTCACGCCCACGAAGGACTGTTCGCCGATCGCCTGCCCGCTGGTGCTGAAGAGTTGCAGACGGAGGGTGACGTCGCCGTTGCCGATCTGCGACTGCACGGGGACGAGCACGGTGGCGCGCGAGTCCGCGGCGATCTCCTGCGTCACGGAACCGGAGATGCTCAACCGACCGTTGCTCGGTGAGGCCTCCATGACCACGGTGACGGGATAGGGCAGGTCGTTGCGCACGGCGAACGGCAGGGACACCTCGCCGCCGACCATGTTGATGCGACTGCTGTCGGTGACGCGCACCGACGCGAGGACCGTGTCCGTCCGTTCCTGCTGCGCGGTGACCGCCGATCCCCAGCCGCCCTCCGCACGCAGCCATCCGGCCGCGAGGCTGGAGAGCAGGGTGGCGCGCTCCCGTCCGGTCAGCAGCTCGGGTTCGTCGAGCACCGAGGAGAAGGCGGTGACGTCCTGTTCCTCGTCGAGGAGGACCTGCACGTCGGACACGCGTTCGCTGTCGGGTGCCATCGCCCCGAGCGTCGCCGCGGCCGGGGGCTCGGCGAGCGTCGCCGCCAGGGAGGTCTGCGCCGTGGCCGGCAGGGAGCGGAGCGCGTTCACGGTGTCGGCGAGGGCGGGCAGGGTCGCGTCCACTCCCCGAGGCAGCACGGCGACGACCGTTCCGCCGGACGAACCCTCGGTGCCGATGGCGGCCGCCCGCGCGTTCACGTCGGCAATGGCGCTCTCGAACGCCGCGTCCGTCGTGGCGGCGGCGGCGTCGCCCAGCGACTCGGCGAGGCCGTGGTCGGCCAGCAGCGTCTGCGCCGTGCCGACCGTCGCCGAGGCGCGCACGGACTGTCCGGTGTCGGTCGTGTTCGCGGAGTCGAGCATCGTGACCGTTCCGCCCGATGCGGCGAAGACGGCGAGATCCGCATCGGTCACCGTGCCTCCCGCCCACACGATGCTGGGGAGCGAGTAACTCCACCTGAGGAGCTCGTCCATCGTCGGAACGGTCGGCACCGCCTGGCCGGGCGTCTCGGAGGGGCTCGGTGTGGGTGTCGGCTCGTCCGACGGAGTGACTGCCGCCGACGGGTCGGACGCCGTGGCCGGCGAGGACCCCGCCTGCGGCGTCGGCTGGACGTCGTCGGGCCCGATGGTCGGCGACCCGGTCGGGGTGGGCGTCTCGGTCGGCTGCACGACGGGGAAGTCGGCGACGTTCAGGGCGAAGGAGAACGAACTCGGGGTCAGCAGTCGGTCGAGGCCGGCTTCGGCCTGTACAGCGGGTTCGGCGTCGCCGTACTGGAGCGCGAACGTCTCGTTCGTTGCGGCCTCGAGGCGGGCGAGCCAGGCGACGGCGCTCTCCGGTGCGCGCGTGCCGAGCGCGCGGACGGACGCGATGATGCGTGGGTCGATCCCGAGCGCGATCTGCTCGCCGAAGAGTGCGTCGAGCTGAGTCGTGAGCGCACCGTCGTCGGCCGTGAGCTCGGCGAGTTCGTCCGCATCGAGGAGTCCGCCGTAGCTGAGGGGCACGGTGAGCGGCGCCACGAGCGCGACGGTGGCTGACGTGGGTTGTCCTTGCGCCCGCCAGACCAGCGCTGTCCGACCTCCGGCTGCGGTGTCACCCGCGACGTAGCCGGCTGAGACACCGTAGGAACCCCACGCGTCTGTGTCGTCGAACCCTAGCGCCGGAGGCGTGAAGTCGAGCCCGCTGACGACGTACTGCTGTCCGGCGATGAGCTCGGGGATGTCGATCGTCCGTACCACGGTGGTGCCGGCGGGCGTCGCAGCGGCGTCCGCCCCGGTCGTGTCGAGCCAGGCGTCGAGCGCCGCGGTGCCCGTGATCCGCGCCGTGGTGACCGCCACGGACACGGAGCCGGCGGGGAGGTCGGCGTCGGTGCCGTTCGTGAGCGTGATGCCGAACGAGGTGAGGGACGAGGGTTCGACCGCTCCTCCGTCGCTCGGGCTCACCTCGACGGACACGAGGCCGTCGGGAGTCGATGCCGTGTTCGCGCTCAGCTCGGGCGAGGCGACTGCGCCGGAACCCGTGGACCATGCGCCGGCGGACACCACGGCGAACGACAGCGCGGCTGCGGCGAGGGCGCTGAGGAGGCGTGGGCGGTGGCGGTGGCGTGTCATGGGCGGTGGGGACGGTCCGCTCGGGCGGAACCGTCCGGTGACGATTGTACGGGGGCCTCCCAGTCGAACCTGGGTGCTGATGTCCTGGGAGACGCCGATTCGCCGGCGGCGGAGGTGTGAGGCGGCCTCGAGCCCTACGTCCGCGAGGTCGGGTCGGACGTCTCGGAGGAGTCCGTCCCGTCCGCTCGTGCTCCGGCTTCGTCCTCTCGGTCCTCCCGGCGCCCGGCCCCGAGCGACAGGGTGGCGAGGAAGCCGACCGCGAGGAATCCTGCGGCGGCGAACGCCGCGGAGCGGGTGCCGTCCGACAGGGCGATCCTGGCGTCCTCGGCGACCGTCGCGGTCGCCGGGTTCGCGTCGAGACCGGCGATGGCGGCGCCCGAGCTGTCGACGACGCTCGTCACGAGAGCGTCGCGCTGGGCGGTCGGCACACCGGCGTCCTCGAGTCGTCCGTCGAGGACCGACGCTGTGCTCACGAAGAGGATGGTCCCGAGGACGGCGATACCGAGCGCCGAGCCGATCTGCCTCGCCGTGCTCTGTGTTCCGGAGCCCTGGCCGCTCTGCTCGACGGGCACGTCCTTCAGCACGACGCCCGTCAGCTGTGCGGTGGCGAGACCGACGCCGAAGCCGTAGACGAACAGGAACGGCACGATCGCGAACCATTCGGTCGCCGGCCCGACGACCAGCCCGATACCCGCGACACCGATGATCTCCGCGACGATGCCGACGCGGACGATCAGGACGGGCGCGACCCGGTTGCCGAACGCGCCGGCGAACCCGCTCGCGACGAAGGAACCGATCGCGAGGGCCAGGAGGATCAGACCGGTCTGCAGCGCGCTGTAGCCGAGGACGAACTGGAGCCAGATCGGCAGCGAGAGGATGATGCCGAACTCCCCCAGCGAGACGATGAGGGCGGCGATGTTGCCGTTCCGGAACGACGGCAGCGAGAACAGGGAGAACGCGATGATCGTGCTGCGCCCGTGGCGCATCCGGTGGCGTCCCCAGAGGACGAACGCGACACCTGCGACGACCGTGACCATGAGGGCTACAGGCACCGGGGAGAGGCTGAACGGCCAGGTCCAGTCCCCGATGACGAGCGGGTTGTCGGTGAGCCACCACCCGAGACTCCGGCCCTCGATGAGTCCGTAGACGAGGGACGCGCTCGTCAGGATCGACAGGACGGCGCCGACGGCGTCGATGCGGTCCGTCGCGGGTTCTCGGGACTCCCCCACGAACAGGAGCAGTCCGACGATGATGAGGACGCCGAGCGGTACGTTGATCCCGAACGCCCAGCGCCAGGAGAAGTCGGTGGTGAGCCAGCCGCCGAGGAGCGGACCGACCGCCACCATGCCCCCGATCGTGGAGCCCCACACCGCGAAGGCGATCGCACGGTCGCGGCCTCGGAAGGTCGCGTTGATGATCGAGAGGGTCGTCGGCAGGATCATCGCGCCGCCGACGCCCTGGATGACCCGGGACAGGATCAGGAGGTCGCCCGTCGCCGCGAGGGCGGCGAAGACGGAGGCTCCGCCGAAGACCACGACGCCGACGAGCAGCATCCGACGACGGCCGAACCGGTCGGCGAGCGTGCCGAACACGATGAGCAGCGCGGCGAAGACGAGCGTGTAGGACTCCTGGACCCACTGCACCTGGGTCGAGGAGATCCCGAGGTCGTCGACGATCGACGGGATCGCCACGTTGACGATCGTCGAATCGACGATGATGAGGGCGACGGCGATGCTGATGACGACGAGGCCGAACCATTTGCGACGGTCCGACGGCGAGCGCTCAGGCTTCGCGGAAGGCGTGGACTCCGTCATGCGCGGAAACGATCAGCTGGCTGCATATTCTGATTATGCGCCTTCTCGAGGCTGATGTCACACGGACGTCCGGCGGTCAGACGAGGAGCGGCTGCAGCTGACGCGAGCCGTCGATCAGGAGGTCGAGGAGTGCGGCGGGGCGCTCGATCCGCTCACTCGGTGCCGAGAGCGACAGCCCCGCGACGAGACCGCCGCGGTCGTCCCGGATCGGGACCACGAGGCAACCGTGACCGGGCGTGATCTCACCCACTTGCCGTGCGTACCCGAGTCGTTCGACGTCGTGGATCAAGGGCTCGGCGTCCCGGAACGGCCGCTGGACGAGTCCTGACCAGTCGTATCCGCCGTGAGCGAGCTCGTGCAGGAGCAGACGCCCGATCGCGGAGGTGTCGAGACGCCTGACGATCCGCTGCTCGTCACTCAACGGGAAGTCGGGATCCGCATCCGCGATCCTGATCCGATCGCCCTCGTACCGTACGAGGTGGACGCCGCCTCGCACGCTCGACCGCAATCGTCCGATCACCTCGCGCGCAGCGAGCGGGGGTGGGGCCGGAGCGACGAGATGGGCGAGCTCGACGACCTTCCGTCCGAGCGCGAATCCACGGAGATCGGGCATGCGGACGAGGTATTCGTCCTGGACGAGGAGGTTGAGGAGTCGGTACGTGGTCGCCCTCGGCATGTCGAGTCCGGCCGAGACCTCCTGCGCCGTCACACCGGCACCGCATCGCGCGACCTCCTCGAGCACGGTGAGCGCGCTGTGCACGGCCTTCGGTTGTCGGGCGCGGAGCTCGCCCGAGCCGCTCACCGGGGCTCCGCGGACGGTCCGCCGAGCACGTCGGCGCTCACCGTCTCGTCGTAGACCCCCACGGTCGAACTCAGCCACGGTCGGCGTCGATGCCGAATCGCCCAGATCGCGATGCCGAGCGCCATCGTGATGAGGAACACCCAGACGCCGACAGCCCGCTCGCCGGCGCTCTCGACGACCAGATAGACGACGAGCGCGACGGACAGCAGCACCCCGGCCACCACCGCTCGCAGGAGCGGCCAGAGCGTCAGTTCCCCGATCCGCCAGAGGAAGACCGGGGCTGCGATGCAGACGAGGACGTAGGCGGTGATGTACCCGGCCGCGGCCACGACGATGAGGACCTGCATCGCCGCCCAGGCTCCTCCGGTCAGCACGAGCGCGAGCACCGAGACGGGCGTGACGATCGCCAGAGCCGTGATGATCGCCACATGGGGCGTACGGAACCGGCCGTGCGTGGTCCCGAGGCGCGACGGGAGGACCCCCTCTCGACCCATCGAGAACACGACCCGCGAGAATGCCGTGATGGAGGCGATCGCACAGGCGAGGAACGACGCCGCGACAGACAGGTCGAGCAGCAGCCCCATCCATTCGACGCCGAAGGCCAGCGCCAGGTCGTTGATGGGCGTCCGTGTCGCGGTGATGTCCTCCCCCAACGCCGCGAAGCCCGCCAGCTGACTGTACGAGGTGACGAGGAAGAGGAGACCCGCGCCGACGACGGTCCAGACCAGGGACCGGGGGATGCTCGCGAACGGCCGACGGGCTTCGACGCCGAGTGTCGAGGAGCTCTCGAATCCGACGAAGGCGGTCACGGCGAGGACCGATCCGACCGCGAGGTGCTCCGGGGAGGCGTCCAGCCCGAGCACGGCCCAGTCGGGCGTCGGTCCGAGCTGCGACAGGAGCACGCCCACGAGGATGAGGATGGTCGCGACCGAGGCGCTCTCCACGATCAGGGTCACCCGGGTGGACAGGTGGATCCCGCGGACGAGCACGACGAGGCAGACGACGGCCATGCACACGAGGAGTGCGGAAACGACACCCGTCGAACTCGGCATACCGGGCCAGAACCGGTGCAGCAGGATCGACAGGTAGTACCCGGCACCGGCCAGGGCGAACATGGCGATGAAGCCGTACCCGATGAGCAGCGCGACGCCCGTGACGAAGGCCGCACCCGTTCCGAGCCCCTTCGACACGAAGGTGTACAGCGAGCCGGTTGCGGCGATGCGCTTCGCGAACACGTTCACGGTGGTGGCGACGAGCAACGACAGCAGCATCGCGATGGCGAGCGACCACATGGTCGCCCCGCCCGCGGTCACGGTGACGATCAACGGGATCGTCGTCGCAGCAGCGGACGGCGCCACCGCCGAGACGGACTGGGCGAACACGTCGATGAACCCGACACTGCGCCGCTGGAGGCCGTCGACCGGTGACCGGGACTCGAGACCACGGACGCTCGGAGGATTGCTGATCGCGCGTTCCAGAGCCGTCACGTCCCTCACCTCCTCCTCGTCGTTCAGGCTAGGCGCGTCCCGTTGCACCGCCGTGGCGGGCGTGTTTCGGCTTCATGACCGTCAAATGAGACAGCGGTGCCGACCGGTCTCATTCGGTGCCGAGCAGGTGTTACGGCGACGAGACGAGGCGGCAACAGGAGACCGGGATGCTGGCCTCGTCCCGATACCGCCGCATCGCTCGAGGAGTGTCCATGACCGTCACGAAAGGTCCGGCCACCGATGCCGGACAGCCCACCCGGTCCCTGAAGGGATCGCTCGGCGTCACCGCCATCGTCTTCATGGTCGTCGCCGCGGCGTCGCCGTTGACGGTCGTCGGTGGAGCCGCACCGCTCGGCATCCTGCTCGGCAACGGGGTCGGCTTCCCGAGCATGTACGTCGTGTCCGCGGTGATCCTCCTGCTGTTCGCCGTCGGACTCTCGGCCATGACGCGGCACGTGCCCAAGCCGGGTGCCTTCTTCACCTTCGTCGGATACGGGCTCGGCAAACCGGCCGGTCTCGCGTCGGCGTTCCTCGCCCTCCTGACCTACACGACCATCCAGGTGTCGGTGTACGGCTACATCGGTTACCTGCTGAGCGTGACCTTCGCCGGCCTCGGTGCTCCGGAGATCCCCTGGTACCTCTACTCGCTCGCGTCGATCGCCGTCGTCGGTCTGCTCGGCTACCGCCACATCGACCTCAGCTCGAAGGTCCTCGGCGTCCTGCTCGTGGCGGAGGTCGGGATCGTCCTCGTCCTCGCCGGGGCGGTCATCGTGACCGGAGGTGCCGACGGGCTGTCGGCCGAGCCGTTCGTGCCCGAGCAGGTGTTCTCCGGGTCGCCCGGTGTCGGACTGATGTTCGCGATCGCGGCGTTCATCGGCTTCGAGGCGACCGCGATCTTCCGAGACGAGGCGAAGGACCCGTCTCGCACGATCCCGCGGGCGACCTACATCGCGGTGATCGGGATCGGCCTGTTCTACACCCTCGCCTCCTGGGCGCTGGTCATGGCCTGGGGCCCGGACGACGTCCTCGCCGTGGCCGGTGAGGATCCCGGCGCGATGATCCTCCGCACCACCCTGCTCTACCTCGGCCCGGTCGGAGAGCTCGTCATCAACGTCCTCCTCATCACGAGCATGTTCGCCTGCGTCCTCTCCTTCCACAACGTCATCACCCGGTACCAGCACACGATGTCGAACGCCGGCGTCCTGCCGGGCCGGCTCGGCGGCGTCCACCCCAAGCACCTCTCGCCGCACACCTCGTCGCTCGTCCAGAGCGCCACCGCGGCGATCCTGATCGTCGTCTTCGCCGTGCTCGGTCTCGACCCCGTCCTGCAGGTGTTCACCTGGTTCGCCGGCGTCGCGACCCTCGCGATCGCGATCCTCATGGCGGTCACGAGCCTCGCGGTGATCGTGTACTTCGCTCGCACGAAGCAGGATCGGCGGGTGTGGAACACGGTCGTCGCGCCCGGCCTCGGGTTCATCGGACTCGTCGGTTCCGCCGTCGTGATCGTCGTCTACTTCCCGATGCTGGTCGGAGACGTGGATGCGGGCGGCAACCCCGCGTTCGGAACCGTGAGCGCCGTCCTCCTCGCCCTCATCGTGGTCTGCCCCGTCGTCGGCCTCGTGCAGGCCGCGTACCTGCGTCGTCGTCGCCCGGCGGCTTATGCCGACGTCATGGACGCCATCGGCGGTTGACCATCCGACCCTTCCCCTCGCCTTCCGACACCAGCCGCATCACCGAACCAGGAGCATCACGATGACCATCACCGACCCCACCACCCTGCGCAGCACCGACGGCGACACGCCCGTCCAGCACCCGCTCGCCAGCCTGTCCGCGCCGGAGTTCGACCGCATCCGCGACATCGTCACCGGCTTCGACGATTTCACGGAGACGACCCGGTTCGCCTACGTCGGCCTCGAGGAGCCCCACAAGCGGGCGGTGCTCGCCTGGCAGGCCGGCGGCGGTCCCCTGCCGGAACGCCTCGCCCGCGTGATGCTGCTCGACATGGCCACGGGTCGATCGACGGACAACGTGGTGTCCATCGACAGCGGGTCCCTGCTCAGCACGGTCGTCCTGGACGGTTCCCGCGGCCAGCTGCCCATCCTCATCGAGGAGTTCGACGCCATCGCGGAGATCGTGGCGGAGGACGAGGGGTGGGTCGCCGCCCTCGCCGCCCGTGGTTGCACGGTCGACGAGGTGAAGGTCGTCCCGCTGTCGGCCGGCTTCTACGACTATCCCGAGGAGGTCGGGCGCCGGATCGTCCGGGTCCTCGCGTTCCGTCAGGACTACCCGGCCGACCACCCGTGGGCCCACCCCGTCGACGGACTGAGCGCCTATGTGGACACCGCCGCGCGACGGATCACCCGCCTGATCGACGCGACAGCCCTGGCGATCCCGGCGGAGCCCGGGAACTTCGACGACCCGGTGGTCCAGGGTGCTCCGCTCTCCTCGCTCAAGCCGATCGTCATCACCCAGCCGGAGGGTCCGAGCTTCCAGGTCGACGGCGAGTTCGTCGAGTGGGGCAACTGGCGGTTCCAGGTCGGGTTCGACGTCCGTGAGGGCCTCGTCCTCCGGCAGCTCTCGTTCGACGATGCCGGCGAGGAACGACCGATCATCTATCGGGCGTCGATCAACGAGATGCTGGTCCCCTACGGTGACCCCTCCCCCGTGCGCTTCTGGCAGAACTACTTCGACACCGGCGAGTACCTGTTCGGCCGGTTCACGAACTCCTTGGCGCTCGGGTGCGACTGCGTGGGCGAGATCAAGTACTTCGACGCGGTGCTCGCCGATGAACTCGGCAATCCGTTCACGATCGAGAACGGGATCTGCATGCACGAGGAGGACTTCGGCACCCTCTGGAAGCACTCCGACCTGTACACCGGCTCGAACGAGGTCCGGCGGTCGCGTCGGCTGGTCATCTCCTTCTTCACGACCGTCGGCAACTACGACTACGGGTTCTACTGGTACCTGTACCTCGACGGCACCATCGAGTGCGAGTCGAAGTTGACGGGCATCCTCTTCACCTCCGCGTACCCCGGGCTCGACGCGGAGGGCGCCGACTACCCGTACGCCTCGGAGGTCGCGCCCGGGCTCGGTGGGCCGTACCACCAGCACCTCTTCTCGGCCCGTCTGGACATGATGGTCGACGGTCTGTCGAACGCGGTCGAGGAGGTGGACGCGGTCCGGGTGCCGATCGGGCCGGGGAACGAGCACGGCAACGCCTTCACGAAGCGGGTCACGCGGCTCAGCACGGAAGCGGGGTCCGGGCGCGTGGCGGACGGTTCGGCCGCTCGAGCCTGGCACATCGTCAACACGGAGAAGACGAACCGGATGGGACGCCCGACGGGGTACGTGCTGTACCCGCAGGAGTCGCCGACGCTCATGGCCGACGCGTCGTCGTCGATCGCCAAGCGGGCGGAGTTCGCGACGAAGCACCTCTTCGTGACGAAGTACGACCCGGCTGAACGATACGCGGCGGGCGACTTCGTCCACCAGAACCCGGGTGGCGACGGGATCACGCGCTTCATCGAGGGCGACGAGTCGATCGACGGCGAGGACATCGTGCTCTGGCACACCTTCGGACCGACGCACTTCCCCCGTCCGGAGGACTGGCCGGTCATGCCGGTGGACTACGCCCGGTTCACGCTCAAGCCCTACGGCTTCTTCGGCAAGAACCCGACCCTGAACGTCCCGCCGAACGAAGCGGTCGGGCACTGTTCGCACGACACCGGCGCCGCGCACGTGGGACACGGCGGTCACGACCAGGGCGCCGAAGAGCACTGTGGCCACGGGCACTAGGCCGCGGCGATGAGCGAGGTCCTCCATCTCGGGGCGCTCGTCCCGGCCGCCGTCGGTGCCTGTTGCACCGTCGGCGGCCGACGCGGACCCCTCGACCTCGTGGCCGCGATCGTCATGCTCGCGGCGATGCTCGACCTGGCGACCGGTGTCGGGATGCTGCATCCGTTGCTCTGGGCCGTCGTCCCGATCGTCCTCGCCGTCGCCTCGGCGGTCCGGCTGCGGTACATCGCCGGGCTGCCGACTCCGGTCGGTGACGCTGTGGCGCTCGCCACCACGCGTCACCGTGCGGCGATGACCGCGCACACCTCAGGCGGCCTCGTGATCATGGCGGCGCTCGTGTGCACCATGGCTGGTCATGCCGCCGGGACCATATATGCAGGATCGGGCATGCACCCGGCAGGACATCAGATCGGGACGGTCGCCCTCCCCGCCGTGCTCCTGACGGGCGGCATGGCGGGGTTCGCCGCCCTGTCCACGTGGATCGCGGTCGAGGCGGCTCGACGGCGTGAGCGGGTCGTGGTCGTCGAGGTGGTGAGCATGACGGTCTCCGTCGTCGCCATGGGGCTCGCCTCGGCGCTGTGACCCGGGCGGCGGCGTCGATCTACTCGGCGTCGTCGCCCTCCCACGGCGGCCGGGCGACCTTGCCGGACATCCGCCACACCGCTCGGGTCAACTCGGGGTGCACTCGGGCGATCTCACGGAGCACCTCGTACTCCAAGTGGTCCGCGTTGTCGCGGTGGTCCTGGGCGTCGTCGAGCGACGAGTACCCGGCGAGCCGCGCCATCGCGTGCTGGGCGGCCAGACCCCGGGCGTGCAGCGCGTCGTCCCTGAGGACGGCGACGACGAGCTCGTCGACCGTCGGCATCGAGGGCAGGAAGTCCCAGGGGTCCTCACCGTCGCGGGCGCGGTGCTCGATGATCACCTCGCGCTCGAGCTGTGCGTCGCGGCGCAACCTGGGGAGGTCGACGGCCTGCAGATCCACGTACCCTCCTCGCTCCGGCGCACCCCGCGGCGCGCACTCGGGTATCAAGGGTACGCCCGGTATCGGTGGACCATGCCGTCAAGGCGCAGCTCCCTCGCGGCGGAGGCTGGTACCGCAGGACCACCGATGTCGTCCGATCGGCGGATGCCGGGGTCGCATCAGGTCCATCCTCATGCGGATGTGGTCGGTGGCGGCGCTCCATAGCGTGGAGTGGGGCGGATCGCGCCCACTCCGCGACCGAGAGGCCCGTCCTTCCATGTCATTCCTCACGAGGCTCAGCCTCGCCAATCGACTGATCGTCGGCCTCATCACCGCGGCGATCGTGGCCTTCGGGCTCTTCGCGGTCGGTTCCCTGAAGCAGGAACTGCTGCCGTCCGTGCAGCAGCCGGGTGCCGTCGTAGCCGCGACGTACCCCGGCGCCTCGCCGTCGTCGGTGGAGCGCGAGGTCACGAAGCCCGTCGAGCAGGCGGTGCAGGGGGTCAAGGGCGTCACCGGCGTCACCTCGACGTCGGTCAGCGGTTCCACGTCCGTGCAGGTGAGCTGGGACTTCGGCCAGGACGACGAGAAGATCGTCGGTGACATCCGCAGCGCCCTCGCCGGCCTGAAGAGCACGCTCCCGAACGACTCGACCACCGAGGTCTACGCCGGCGGGAGCGAGGACATCCCCGTGCTGCAACTCGCGGTCGCGTCCGAGGACGAGTCCGGCGAGTTCGCGGGCAAGGTCGAGTCCACCGTGCTCCCCGCGCTCCGTGGGATCGCGGGCGTCCGCCAGGTCGATCTCGCGGGTGAGAACGCCACGCAGCTCGTCATCACGATGCGTCCGGCCGACCTCGCGGCCAAGAAGGTGACCGCGGAGGAGGTCATGGCTGCCGTCCAAGCGAGTGGTGTCATCACGGCTGCCGGGACGAGTGTCGACGCCGGCAAGGAACTCTCGATCGAGGTCGGGTCACCCGTCGGCTCGCTGGCCGAGGTGCAGGCGCTCCCCATCCAGCACGAGGACGGGCCCTTCGCGCTCTCCGCCGTCGCGGACGTGGAGCTCGTCCCCGCAGCCGAGACCTCCATCGCCCGGGCGGACGGTCTCCCGTCGCTGTCGCTCACGATCCTCAAGGACCCGTCGGCCAACGCCGTCCAACTCGCCCACACCATCCGCGACGCCCTCCCCGGGCTGGAGCAGGAGCTCGGCTCTGGTGCAGCGTTCACCGTCGTCTTCGACCAGTCGCCGATGGTCGAGCAGTCGATCCACGACCTCTCCGTCGAGGGTGGGCTCGGGCTGTTGTTCGCGATCATCGTGATTTTGGTCTTCCTGTTGTCGATCCGGTCCACGATCATCACGGCCGTGTCGATCCCGCTCTCGCTCCTCATCGCGATGATCGGGTTGTGGATCGGCGACTACTCGCTCAACATCTTCACGCTCGCGGCGCTCACCGTCGCCGTCGGACGCGTGGTGGACGACTCGATCGTGGTGATCGAGAACATCAAACGTCGGCACACCGGGCGGGCGATGACGACCACGAGTGTCGTCGAAGCTGTCCGCGAGGTCGCCGGGGCCGTGACCGCGTCGACGATCACGACCGTGGCCGTGTTCCTCCCGGTCGCCTTCGTCGGCGGGACGGTCGGCGAGCTGTTCCGACCGTTCGCCGTCACCGTGTCGGTCGCGCTCATCGCGTCCCTCGTGGTCTCGCTCACGATCGTGCCGGTGCTCGCATACTGGTTCATGCGAGGCTCCTCCGCCCCGGCTGTTGGCAAGGCCACCGACGTCGCGGCCACCGACGAGGCGTCCGTGGTCGAGGACGAGTCCGAGGCGTACTCGAAGCTCCAGCGGGCCTATCTGCCGGTCCTGCGCACCGCCCTGAAGCGTCCCGTCGTGACCCTGCTCGTGGCGGCGGTCGTCTTCGCCGGGACGATCGTCTCGGCCGGGTTCCTGAAGACCGACTACCTCGGCGACATCGGGGGCGAGAACACCGTCACGGTCACCCAGGAACTCCCTGAGGGGACGAGCCTCGACGTGACCAGCGACGCGGCCGCGGCCGTGGAAGCGGTCCTCGCGAAGACCGCGGGCGTCTCCGGGTACCTGACCACCGTCGGTGGGAACGGCTCGAGCAACACGGCACAGATCAGCGTGACCGTCGGTGAGGAGAGCTCACGTGAGGGCGTCGCCGACACCATCCGGAAGGCCGTGGCGAAGCTCGACGACGTCGGAGAGGTCACCGTCGGTGACGCCGCAGGCGGATTCACCGGTGGCGGTGGCGGCATGGAGGTCACGCTGCAGGGTGAGGACCCCGTGGCGCTCGCCACAGCTGCGGCCGCGGTGCAGGACATGCTCGGCGGTACGGACGGCCTCCGCGATGCGACGAGCGACCTCGCCGACGAGCAAGGTCTGCTCAAGGTGAACGTCGACCGCGCCGCCGCCGCCCGGTACGGCTTCACGCAGGAGCAGGTCGGCCAGGCCATCGCCAGTGCGCTCCGCGGCACGCCGATGGGTTCGGTCATCCTCGAGGGCTCGTCTCGCGACATCATCGTGCGGTCGCAGCGGGTCGGCACGACACCGGCCGAGATCGCCGCGCTCCCCCTTCCGGTCAGCGCGCTGCAGCAGGCCGCGGCTCAGAAGGCCGCGACCGACGCCCTCACGGCCGAGCAGGACGAGGCCACCCAGCGTGCGAAGGACGAGGCGGCATCCCAGGCCGCGACCCAGCGCTCGGAACTCCAGGAGGCCCGCTCGACCGCGGCGTCGCAGCTCGACGCCCTGCGGGCTCAGCTGAGCGCGTTGCAAGCGGCTCCCGTCGAGGTGCCACCGGTCACGCCCACGACACCGGAGGAGGAGGCGGCACGGCAGGCCTATGAGGCCCGCGCCGCCCAACTCGTCGGGCTGAGCGACGCCATCTCCCAGCTCCAGGGTTCGATCACGACCATCGACGAGCAGCTGACCGCGATGCGGGACGCCGAGAGCGAGGCGGCCGAGCAGCAGGCGGAGGCGGACCGCCTCACCCAGGCGCAGAAGGACCTCGCCAACGTCAGCGCCGTCCCGATCCCGGTCAGCGCCGTCGCGCAGGTGGGCGAGGAACGCGCCGCAGCGGCGATCACGCGCATCGACGGCGTCCGGACCGTGACCGTGTCGGCGACGCCGACGGGTGACGACCTCAGCGCGACGACGCTCGCCGTCCGGGAGGGCCTCGACGGCCTGGACCTGCCGAGCGGGGTCACCGCCTCGGTCGGTGGTGTCGCCCAGGACCAGGAGGAGTCGTTCGCGCAGCTCGGCCTCGCGATGCTCATCGCGATCGTGCTCGTCTTCATCGTCATGGTGGCGACGTTCCGGAGCCTCCTGCAGCCGCTCATCCTGCTGGTCTCCGTGCCCTTCGCGGCGACCGGCGCGATCGCGGCCCTGCTCATCACGGGGACCCCGCTCGGCATCCCGTCGATGATCGGCCTCCTCATGCTCATCGGCATCGTCGTCACGAACGCGATCGTCCTCATCGACCTGGTCAACTCGTACCGGGCTCGGGGCGACGGCATCGACGACGCGGTCCTGCACGGAGCCCGACTCCGTCTGCGGCCGATCATCATGACCGCCTGCGCGACGATCTTCGCGCTCGTGCCGATGTCGCTCGGCCTCACCGGCGGTGGGGTGTTCATCTCGCAGTCGCTCGCGATCGTCGTGATCGGCGGCCTGGTGTCGTCGACGCTCCTGACGCTCATCCTCGTGCCCGTGCTGTACCTGCTGCTGGAGCGCCGGACCGAGCGCCGTCTGGCGAGGCGTGAACGGAAGCGCACGGCGAAGGCCGCGCAGCGCGAGGTCGAAGAGCACGACGAGCAGACCGATGAGGACCTCGACGCGATCCTCACCACGGATCGCTGACGGCGGCTGCAGGGTGGGCGGCTCGGCCCACCCCGCAGCTGGCACACTGGTGGGCGTGGACCAGCGACTGATCGACCTCCTCCGTTCCGACCTCGACGCGGCCGGGTACACGGTCGAGCGGGTGCGCGGCCTCTGGGGCGAGACGGCCGAGGCGGCCCTGCACCGCTCCAACCGGGTCGTGGCGATCCGCTCACTCGACGAACGCCGCCGGACGGCGGGCGCGGAACCGCTCGCGACACTGGCGACACTCTTCGTGCTCGGTGTCGCCGTGGGGGCCGATGACGCGACGCGTGCTCTGCCGTCGCTCGGTCTCGACGGCGCGGTGGCGCTCGGTCTCGTCGGTTTGAGCGACGACGGGTCGGTCGCCCCGGCCATCGATCTGCGTCCGTACGCCTGGGTCGACGCCAACGGGAGCGGTGCCTGGTGGATCGCCTCCGATCTCGGCGAACTCGCTTTGGGTCATGAGCTCGGCGAAGAGCACGTCCTCGGGGTCGGCGGCGCGTCGATGACCCTGAGCGGCATCATCCTCCCTGAGCGGATCGGAACGGCACTCGACCTCGGGACCGGGTGCGGCATCCAGGCGCTCCACCTGTCGCGGATCGCGGATCACGTGGTCGCGACGGACATCTCCGAACGGGCCCTCGAGCTCGCCGCACTCAACGCGCACCTGAACGGCATCGACTCGATCGAATTCCGCCACGGCAGCATGTTCGAACCCGTCGTCGGTGAACGGTTCGACCGCATCGTCTCCAACCCCCCGTTCGTCATCACCCCGCGTGCCGAGGGCGTGCCGAGCTACGAGTACCGCGACGGCGGTCTCGTCGGCGATGCGCTCGTCGAGTCCGTGTTCCTCGAGGCCGCCCGGCACTTGACGCCCGGCGGCGTGGCGCAGTTCCTCGGGAACTGGGAGTACCGCGACGGCGCCGACGGGCTCGAGCGCGTCGCCGAGTGGGTGGATCGCAGTCCGGAACCGGTCGACGCCTGGGTCATCGAGCGCGAGGTGCAGGATCCGGCCGAATACGCGGAGACCTGGATCCGGGACGGTGGCACCCGCCTCGGGACGCCGGAGTTCGAGCGCCTCGCGGGAGCCTGGCTCGACGACTTCGCGGCTCGGGCCGTGACCGGCGTCGGCTTCGGGTATGTCCTGCTCCGTCGATCGGACCCGTCCACTCCGCTGCGCCGTTTCGAGCGGCTGCACGGGCAGGCGGGTTCGAACGCCGCCGGGCTCGGTGCGCACCTCGCCGTGTGTCTCCTCGCACACGACTGGCAGGTCGCGCTCGACGACGAGCAGCTGCTCGGCGAACGCGTCATCCTCGCGGGCGACGTCACCGAGGAGCGCCACTACTGGCCCGGGGACGAGGACCCGACGGCGATGACCCTGCGGCAGGGTGGCGGCTTGGCCCGCTCGGTGGGCATCGACACAGGCCTGGCGGGGCTCGTCGGGGCCTGCGACGGCGAGTTGACCCTGGGAGCCATCATCGACGCGATCGCCCAGCTCGTCGAGGTCGATGCGGCGGAACTCCGCGCCGAACTCCTCCCCCGGGTCCGCGCATTGCTGGACGACGGCATCCTCCTGCCGAGCTCCTGAGGTGTTCCGGCACGCTGGCCCTACTCGTAGTGGAAGCGTGCCTGGGCGATGAGGACGCCGTCGTCCGTGAGGCGGTAGACCAGTCGATGTTCGTCGGTGATCCGTCGTGACCAGAATCCCTGGAAGCCGTGCTTGAGCGCCTCAGGTTTGCCGATGCCCTCGTTGCCGTTCCGGATGATGTCCTTCAGGAGGAGATTGATCCGTTTGACGATGCGCCGATCCTGTTGCTGCCAGTGGCAGTAGTCCTCCCAGGCGGCGTCGGACCAGATGAGCCGCACGCCGACTACTCGACCAGGTCGTGCTCGGTGCCCGCGCCGGCCTCGAGGTCGTCGATGGCCTGGAGGAGCCGACGTGCGTTCGACGGCGTGCGGAGCAGATACGCCGATTCCTTCAAGGACTCGTAGTCGTCGAGCGCGACGATCACGACCGGGTCGCGCCCCGCTCTGGTGATGATCACCTCCTCGCGGTCGTCGAGGACCGAATCGAGGGTGGCCGCGTAGTTCGCGCGGGATTCCGAATAACTGAGGGTACGCATCGACATCCTCCAAGTACAACAAACTGTACGTCGGCTCGCTGGAGTTGTCCACAGCCCCGACAGGGTGCCGGTTCGGGCGGTCTTCCAGGTGATGGCGATAGTCTGCCGTGTCGGACCGACCGACGCCGCCGACGAAAGCGACCACCCTCCATGCCGGAGAGCCCACTCTCAGCCAGCCCGTACGAGGTGCTCGGCGTGAGCACGACGGCGACGCAGGACGAGCTCCGGAGGGCCTACCGACGGCTCATGCGCGAGACCCACCCCGACCTCGGCGGAAGCGCGCGGCAGTTCAACGCCGTCCAGCTCGCCTGGGAGCGCGTCGGAACCGAGCAGGACCGGGCCGCCTACGACCGCGGTCGCAACGTGCCGTCCTCCGACGCGGGCGACGACGACGCTCCGACCTGGTCGGCGTCGACCACTGGTCGGTCGGGTACGCAGCGCGCCGACTCACGACCCCGCGCTCGAGCCTACGGACACCCCGGCGGAGACTCGCGCGAGGCCTACCTCGGGCTCATCCGCGAATGGGTCGGCCGTGGTGTCCCGCTCGACGACCCCTACGACCCGAAGCTCGTGCGCTCGGCTCCGCGCGAGATCCGGCACCAGTTGGCCAACGCGCTCGCCGAGGAGCAGACGGCGCGCACCGTGGCGACGCTCGGCATCGGATACACGGTCTGGCACGACGTCCTGGCGCCGGGCGAGGCGAAGCTCGACCATGTCGTCCTCGGCCCGACCGGCCTCTTCGCGGTCAAGTCGGAGGACTGGGGTGGGTCGGTCCGGGTGCACCGTGGAGAGGTCGTCGGGGAGACGCTCGATCCTCGCGAGGAGCCCGTCCGGTCGATCGTGCGCTCGGCGCGGACCGTCGCGAAGGCGGCCCGCGTGAAGTTCACGGCCTCCGTCATCGTCGTGCCGGACGGCGCCACCCCGGAGTCGGTGGAGTTCATCGGTCGCAAGCATCCGGTGACGGTCCTCGTCGAGCGCTCCCGCCTGGCCGACCTCCTCCGCACCGGTCTCCCGGGCCTCGACCGCATGGGCGGCAACCAGCTGTTCGACATCCGCACGCGCCTGCAGCAGACCATCCGCTTCGTCGGCCTCTGACACGCGCCGCGACACGGCACGGGAGGAATCCCCTCCAGCCCCACTCGGGGACCTTGTGTCGTCGTGCTCCAGGCCCCAGCATCAGGGCATGACGTCTCCCGCGGGCTGGTATCCCGATCCTGAGCAGCCCGGCCAGCAACGATGGTGGACCGGAGTCGGCTGGGGTGGGCAACGCGTGCCGACGGCCGTGCCCGCTCCCCCGGCCACCGTCCCTGCTGCAGCTGCAGCCGCCGGGGCCACGCGTACGCGCCGCCTCGGTCCGCTCCACATCGTCCTGCTCAGCCTCGTCGGAGCGCTGTTGCTCGTCAGCGCCGTCGGTGGCGCGTTCTGGGCGATGCTCGCACTCGTCGCCCTGGTGGCCGTGGTGATCGGCGTGGTCGCGCTCGTCCGTGGTCGCGTCTCCTCCCTCGGGATCCGCAACCGCGGGATCGCGGCCGCGGTGATCGGAGCGGCCCTGTGCGTGTTCGTCGTGGGCGGGAGCGCCAATGCGGCCATCCACCCGGTCGGGAGCCGGCCCGCGGCACTGCTGTCGGCTCCGGAGGGGACGTCCGTCGCCAAGCCGAGTGCCACGCCGTCCCCCACCCCGACCGACGTCGTCACCGAGGTGACGGAGGTCGTGGAGATCCCGTTCGCTGCGACCGAGGTCCAAGACCCGAACGTCGACGTCGGCCAAGTCGTCGTGACGACCACGGGCGTCCCCGGACAGCAGACGAACACCTACCGCGTCACCACGCGAGCCGGGGTCGAGATCACTCGAGAGCTCGTCGCGCAGCTCGTGTCGGTCCAACCGGTCGCGCAGGTGACGTCCGTCGGGACGCGGCAACCCGCTCCGCCGCCTCCCGCTCCAGTCGCCGATCCGGCCGGCGGAGGGTGCGACCCGAACTACGAGGGGCAGTGCGTTCCGGTCGCGAGCGACGTCGACTGCGCCGGCGGAAGCGGCAACGGGCCGGCGTACACGCCCGGCCCGGTGTACGTCGTCGGGAGCGACGTCTACGACCTCGATAGGGACGGCGACGGCATCGCCTGCGACACCTGAGCAACCCCGTTCGCGCTCGGCGGAAGCCCGGGTCCGCGAGGTGGAGCCGAGCGTATCGTCGCTGGCGAGGCGCCGGACGGTGCCTCGACGCTGACGGATTGGAGCGACGATGAGCGCAGAACTCAACGGCAAGCAGGTGGCCTTCCTGCTCACGGACGGCTACGAGGACAGTGAACTGACGAGCCCCTGGGAGGCGGTCACCGGAGCCGGAGCGACCGCCCGACTGGTGTCGCCCGCCACCCAGGACGTGACCGGCAAGAACGGACACGTCCAGCCCGTCGACGTCGCGGTCGCCGAGGCGTCCTCCGACGAC
Source organism: Plantibacter sp. CFBP 13570 (assembly GCF_014841395.1). Taxonomy (NCBI): domain Bacteria; kingdom Bacillati; phylum Actinomycetota; class Actinomycetes; order Micrococcales; family Microbacteriaceae; genus Plantibacter; species Plantibacter sp. CFBP 13570. The sequence continues at coordinate 92,757 of NZ_JACYTW010000001.1, forward strand.
TACCACGCACTCGTGCTGCCGGGCGGCGTCGTCAACGCGGACGACCTCCGCGTGGACGAGTCCTCGGTCGCCTTCGCGAAGGCGTTCTTCGAGCAGGGCAAGCCGGTCGGGGTGATCTGCCACGGCGCCTGGATCCTCATCGAGGCGGACGTCGTCCGTGGTCGTGAGCTCACGAGCTACCCGAGCCTCAAGACGGACCTGCGGAACGCGGGTGCATCCTGGGTGGACGAGGAGGTCGTCGTCGACCAGGGACTCGTCTCGAGCCGGACGCCCGACGACCTCCCGGCCTTCAACGCGAAGCTCGTCGAGGAGATCGGCGAAGGCGAGCACGAGGGCCAGCACGCCTGACTCCGGTCGCAACGCGACGCACGAACGCCCGGTCCTGGTGGACCGGGCGTTCGTCCGTGCGGGTCAGACCCAGCCGTAGATCGCGCGGAGCAGCTCGAGCAACTTTCGATAGAAGTCCATGAGACCACCTCCTCTCATATCAGATGCTGACATTAAACATCAGTCATCCTGACAGGGCATAGGAGGTGGCACAGTCCCCTCAATGGCGGACACCCCGCGGTCGCCGGCCCTCCTCAGACACGCACGAACGCCCGACCCCTTGGAGGGGCCGGGCGTCCGAGTGCTGTGTGGAGGCGCTTACGCCTTCTTGTTGCGGGTCAGTGCGCCGTAGATGAGCAGCACGACGATCGATCCGCCGATGGCGAGGAGCCACGTCTGCAGCGAGAAGAACTCCTGCAGGTTCGCGCCGAAGAGGATGCCGCCGAGCCAGCCGCCGAGCAGTGCTCCGACGACGCCGAGCAGCAGCGTGATCAACCAGCCGCCGCCCTGACGGCCCGGAAGGATTGCCTTGGCGAGGGCGCCGGCGATGAGGCCGAGCAGCAGGAAGCCGAGAAAACTCATGATGTCTCCAAATGTGATTACTGGATCGAACGGGGTGCCGGTCGACCGTGTTACCGCCCCCGCCGGTGGGCGGGGGCAGCCACTGTATCGCGAGGACTAGTGCTTGAACGCGTCCTTGACATTCTCGCCGGCCTTCTTGGCGTCGGCCTTCGTCTGGTCGGCCTTGCCCTCTGCGACCTTGCTGTCGTCGCCGGTGACCTTGCCCAGAGCTTCCTTCGCCTTGCCCGCGAGGTCCTCAGCGGCGTTCTGGATCTTGTCCGATGCACTCATGGCGTTCTCCTTCGTCTGCGTTGGAAACCGGTGATGATGTCCGGTCATCGGGTAAGACGCAGCTCGGCGGGCATTCGTCACGGAATCCGTCGAAAAACTTCCCGGGCGCCGGCGGAGTGCGATCGAATGCGAGACTGGAGGTTCGTGTTCCGCCAGGCAGCGCCGCCGTCCAGACCCGCCAGGAGGTGAATCGCTTGAGGACAGCACCCCCTCGCTCGGGCTTCGCGCGCTTCCTGCGTGTCGTCCGCAACACGATGTTCTGGATCATCGGCGTGATCCTCGCCATCGCGCTGGTGATCTTCGTCTGGTTGCAGCTGACCCCGTGGCCGGGCTCGATGGTCATCCGCATGGCCTTCGACGAGCGGGCGAAGGTCGTGCAATCCGACCTCGTGAAGTACGTCCCAGACGGTGTCGACGTCCGACAGGACATCCCGTACCGCTCCGGCGACGCGGACGCGCTGCTCGACGTCTACACGCCCGACGGGGTGCGCGGCAGCGGTGCCGCCCTCCCGACGATCGTGTGGGTGCACGGTGGAGCGTGGATCTCCGGCAGCAAGGAACTCATCTCCAACTACATGCGCGTGCTGGCCGGCGAGGGGTACACGGCGATCGCGGTCGAGTACACGATCGCGCCAGAGGGCCAGTACCCGTTGCCCATCGAGCAGGTCGCCGACTCGCTCGGCTACCTCGACGCCAACGCTCGCGCGCTCAACGTGGATTCGTCCAAGCTCATCCTCGCCGGTGACTCCGCCGGTGCCCAGATCGCCGCCCAGGTCGCGAACGTGGTCACGAGTTCCGAGTACGCCAGCTCCATCAAGGTCGAATCGCCGATCGAACCGGAGCAGCTCGCCGGGGTGGTCCTCGCCTGCGGGGCCTACGACCTCAGCCTGGTCAACGCCGAGGGCAGCTTCGGGTGGTTCCTCGACACGGTGCTCTGGTCGTACTTCGGAGCGCGCGACTACAAGACCCGACCGGAGGTGGCGTCCGCGTCCGTCGTCGACTATCTGACGGCGAAGTATCCACCGACGTACATCACGGTCGGCAACTGGGATCCGCTCTACCCGCAGTCGGTCGAGTTCAAGGCGAAGCTCCAGGGCCTCGGTGTCGACGTGCAATCGATGATCTTCAACCCGGACTTCCGACCGGGGCTCGAGCACGAGTACCAGTTCCTGCTCAACGACCAGGGCCGGTTCAACCTCCAGCGCATGGACGCCTTCATCGACGGCGTCACCGACACGAGTCTGCCGTTCGGCCAGCAGGGTCCGCCCGTCCGCTGAACGATCGGCGTCAGGGCAGGCGGATGCGTTCGCCGTCCTCGACGAGACGACCGTGGAGCACCGCCTGGGCGAGCGTGAGGTCGAGCCAACGTCGAGCGGTCTCGCCGAGGCGACCGTAGCCGAGCACGGACGCCGCCTGCATCGGCAGCTGCTCGCGGTCGACCTCGTGCTCGGGGCTCGCGGTGATCACGAGCTCCATGGCGTTGCAGATCTCCGCGGGACTGATGTCGGTGACCGCGCGGTGATCGCGATGCACGACCCGGCGGACGCCTCGCCACGTGACGACGTCGAGTCCGGTGGGCCAGGCGAAGCCGTTCTGGACGACGAACGCCTCCGTCACCAGCGCTGACAGCTCGGTGCGGGACTCCTCGGACGGTCGGTCGACGCCGAAGCGCCGGGCGACGATGGTCACGAGTCGCGGGACGGCGATCGGGCCCTCGGTCGTGAGGATCGTCGATGCGACGCGGGTCACGGCGGCCTTCGTGAGCTCGAGGTTGTCGAGGACGGACGCGGGGCCGATGACGGAGTCGTCGGCGAGCTCGAAATCGGTGATGGCGACGCTCAGGGGGACGACCGGGGCCGACGCGGTGACGGGGAGGGCGACCGGGTCGACCAGGCCGGTCGTGGACCGGTCATGGGCTGGTGCTACCTCGCCGACGTCCGGGCCGGCGACGGGCGTCCGGGGTGCGTGCGCGTCGCGGTCGTCCAGCGGCGCCGAGTCGTCGGGCTGCTGAGCAGGGGGTGTCGGCGTCGCCCGGGATGTGGGATCCGGCGTGCGCCGTGGCGAGTGGTCCGCTGCGGACTCGGCGTCGTTCGTGTCCGGCGTGGCCGGCGTCGAGGGGTCCTCCGAGAGCGCACGTTCAGCGCGTTCGCGCCAGGCCTTCGGGAGCCATGTCGACTTCGCGACGAAGCCGTTCCACCCGCGACTCACGGTGCCACGCTCCGCTCGGAGCGCGGGCTGGCAGAGCGACGATGCCCTGCGGGGTGGGTCGACGAGGTCAGAGGTGGCACCTCCACAGGATAGACCGCGGCGGACGTGCGCTCAGCTCGCCGTCTGCCGACGCGCCTCACGTCGGCGCTCGCGTTCGAGGTCGGCGGCTGCAGCCTCGGCAGGCGTGGGAGCCGTTCCGCCCAGGGCGCGAGGTTGCCACCACGCCCCGGTCCCATCGACGGGATAGTCGCGTTGCAGCTCGTCGACCATGCCCTGCAGACGGTCGCGGAGCTGCTCGGTACTCGTGCCGACGTCATCACCGGGCGCGACGATGATCGGCTCGCCGAACGAGAAGTGCACGGGGACCCCGAACCGCTCGCGGAAGCCGACCCGGTGGTTCTTCGTCATGAGGCGATGACCGCCCCAGACCGCGACGGGGATGATCGGCACGCCGGCCTCCTGCGCGAGGCGCACCGCGCCCGACTTGAGCTCGCGGACGGTGAACGAGGCGCTGACACCGGCCTCGGGGAAGACCCCGACCAGCTCGCCGCTGCGGAGCGCTGCGACGGCGTCGGCATAGGCGGCCGCACCGGCACGCATGTCGACGGCGATGTGCCGCATGCTCCGGAGGAGACGGCCCACGATGGGCTGGTCGAAGGCACCCTGCTTGGCCATGAAGCGGATACGGCGGCGGTTGTGGAGCACGGTCGCCCACTCGACGAGTGCGAACTCGAGGTACCCGAAGTGGGTCATCGCGACCACCGCGCCCCCCTCGTCGGGGAGGTGCTCGATGCCGGTGGCGTGACGGCGCAGGCGCCAGAAGCCGAAGAGGGAGCGACCGACACCGACGGCGGTGTCGTACACGGGCTCGATGCGGCGTCTCATGGCGACACCGTACGACAGGGACCTGGGGAAGTACCGGGCTGGACACCTGGGGAAGGACCGGGCTAGGGGCGCCTCGGGAACCCTTCGCCGGCGGACCGCACGCCCGATACGATCGCAGGATGACGGTGACGCAGACGGGCCGCTCCCGCGGCAGTTACGCCAAGACGGCGGCGAGACGCCGGGAGATCCTCGAGGCGGGGATGGACGTCTTCGCCGAGCAGGGGTTCCGCAGTGGATCGCTCCGCGAGGTCGCGGAGCGCGTGGGCATGAGCCAGGCCGGCCTCCTCCACCATTTCTCGACCAAGAACGATCTACTCGCCGCGATCCTCGACTTCCGGGACGACCGGGATCGCGAGGAGTCCGGCATCGAGATCGGGAGCGGCATCGAAGGCATCCGCGGGCTCCTCCGCCTCGTCGAGCACAACATGCGCGTCCCTGGTCTCGTCGAGCTCCACTGCGTCCTGTCCGCCGAGGCGACCTCACCGGACCACCCGGCGCACGAGCACTTCGTCCGGCGGTACAGCTGGTTGATCGACGGGATGACCGTCTCCTTCGAGGTGATGGCGCGCGAGGGCCAGCTGGTGGCCGGCGTCGAGCCTGCGAGCGCGGCACGCATGCTCATCGCGATGATGGACGGTCTCCAGCTGCAGTGGCTGCTCGACCGTGATTCGGTGGACATGGCCGAGGAGACCCGACGTTCGCTGCGGCCCCTGTTGACCGTCGAGCTGTAGCCCGCGCTCCCCCGCCGTGACCGGGAATTCTCCACATCCGGCGTCATCCATCGGTCCACAACTCATATCTGATATTAGAGTTGGGGTGGCTGCGGGACAACGCGGAGGGGAAGTCCTTATTTTGACTAATTCAAAACAACTCGGTACGGTGGCTGCATGAACGGATTGGAGGTGGAGTCGGCGACGTTCGACTTCAACACGAAGATCCGGGCAGCCGGGCTGCGGGTGACCACGGGACGCCTCGCCGTCCTCGAGATCCTCGCCCGGACACCGCACGCTGATGTGGAGCAGGTGGTCGCGTCCTTGAAGCCGCGAGCCCCGCAGACCTCCCCACAGGCCGTGTACAGCGTGCTCAACGCCTTCGTCGCAGCCGGTCTCGTGCGCAGGATCGAACCGGACGGCCATCCCGGCCGGTACGAGCTGCGCGTCGACGACAACCACCATCACCTGGTGTGCAGCTCGTGCGGCGCCGTGGTCGACGTCGACTGCACGCAGGGTGCGGCGCCATGCATGCACCCCGACGACACGGCTGGGTACGTCATCGACACGGCCGAGATCACGTTCTGGGGCGTATGCCCCGCGTGCCAGGCGGATGCTGCCTGACGCCGTTCCACAGACCACTCGACGGCACCTCCATGCCGATCGTCAGCTGTCACCGCCAAGGTGGCAGTGCTGAATCCATCCGACCGTCCGACCAGCCCCACCCTCGAGGAGAGACATGTCCGAGACCAGCTACACCACCACCAACAGCGGAGCACCCGTCGCGAGCGACGAGCACTCCCAGAGCGTCGGCGCAGACGGAGCGATCGCGCTCCACGACCACTACCTGGTCGAGAAGCTCGCGCAGTTCAACCGCGAACGGGTGCCGGAGCGTGTCGTCCACGCCAAGGGCGGCGGTGCGTTCGGACGGTTCGTCACGACCGGCGACGTCTCCCAGTTCACCCGCGCCGCGCTGTTCCAGCCTGGTGTCGAGACCGAGATGCTCGCACGCTTCTCCACCGTCGCCGGTGAGCAGGGCAGCCCCGACACCTGGCGCGACCCCCGTGGCTTCGCGCTGAAGTTCTACACGAGCGAGGGCAACTACGACCTCGTCGGCAACAACACGCCGGTGTTCTTCATCCGCGATGGCATCAAGTTCCCCGACTTCATCCGCTCGCAGAAGCGTCTCCCGGGTTCGCACCTGCGCGACCACGACATGCAGTGGGACTTCTGGACGCTCTCCCCCGAGAGCGCGCACCAGGTCACCTGGCTCATGGGCGACCGCGGCCTGCCGGGCTCCTGGCGGCACATGGACGGCTTCGGGTCGCACACCTACCAGTGGGTCAACGCCGCAGGCGAGCGCTTCTGGGTGAAGTACCACTTCAAGACCGACCAGGGCATCGAGATCCTCACGCAGGACCAGGCCGACCAGATCGCCGGCGAGGACGCCGACTTCCACATCCGCGACCTCTCCGAGGCGATCACCCGCGGTGAGCACCCGAGCTGGACGCTGTCCGTGCAGGTCATGCCCTACGCCGACGCCGCGGGCTACCGCTTCAACCCGTTCGACCTCACCAAGGTCTGGCCGCACAGCGACTACCCGCTCATCGAGGTCGGCAAGATGACCCTCGACCGCAACCCGGAGAACTACTTCGCGCAGATCGAGCAGGCGACCTTCGCGCCGTCGAACTTCGTCCCCGGAATCGCGGCGAGCCCCGACAAGATGCTCCTGGCCCGCATCTTCAGCTACGCGGACGCACACCGCTACCGCGTGGGCACCAACCACGCACAGCTGCCGGTCAACGCGCCGCACGCGCCGGTGCACACGTACTCGAAGGAAGGTGCCATGCGCTACACCTTCAACGACGCGGACGCGCCGGTCTACGCACCCAACTCGGTCGGTGGCGCCCACGCCGACCCTGCGCGCGCCGCTGAGTCCAACGGCTGGCAGTCCGACGGCGAGCTCGTGCGGGCAGCCGCGACGCTGCACGCCGAGGACGACGACTTCGGCCAGGCCGGGACCCTCGTGCGCGAGGTGCTCGACGACGCCGCCCGCGACCGCCTCGTCGGCAACATCATCGGCCACGTCTCGAAGGTGACGCGCCCCGAGCTCCGTGCCCGGGTCATCGCCTACTGGACCGCCGTCGACGGCACGCTGGGCGCTCGCGTCGCAGCGGGCCTCCCGCCGCTCGTCTAGAGCCCACCGCCGAGAGCGCGGAAACGGTCGCCATTCCTCGTGGATGGCGACCGTTGCTGCGCTCTCGCGGGGTCAGAACCCCATCGGGCCGCCGCCACGGCGCGGCACGCCGCCGGTGCCCTCCGCGAGGCCTCTCGCGCGTTCGCGCTCGACCTCCGCGTCGTTGTCGTGCGAATGGTGTTCGTCGGCCGAGCGGGCGGCGCGGTCGCGCCGTGACACGTACCAGACGGCCGCGATCGCCAGGAGGACGAGCGCGGCGAGGATGACGATGGTGCCGATGTCCATGTGATGCTCCTCTCCTCGTCCATCGACCCTAACGAGGCCTCAGATGCACGCAACCCCCTCGCCCGACGGGCGAAGGGGTTGCGAAAGGGGTGTGTGATCAGCCGGCGACCTGTTTGGCGCGGGCGAAGACCTTCTCGATCTCCTCGCGACGACCCGGCTGCTTCAGCGACAAGGGCGAGGGGTGCGGAGCGTTGAAGGCGCTGTAGGTGTTGCCGAGCAGGGGCTCGACGTGCTTCCACCAACCGTCCTGGGCGTGGGGTCCGCAGAGGACGACGACGCGCAGGTTCTTGAGGAGGGGCAGGAGGGCGCGCAGTTCCATCGCTCCCTGAGCGACCTCGGGCGCGTTCGGCTTCTTCCGCCCGGCGCTCAGGTACCACGGGACGATGTTCCACACCATGACGTCGTCGAAGCCGATGTCGTTCCGCAGATTCCAGAGGCTCTCGGCGATCGGGTCGTCGTTGTCGACCGAGGCGAAGCCGGATCCCGGGGCGTCGAGGCTGTCGGGAGCAAGCGTCCCCGGGGCGTCGAGGAGGATCAGCGTCTTCGCGTTGACGGCCGCGTCGGCCGGGTCGACGAGCGGGAGGACGAGGTCCGCCTGCCGCCGTCCTCGGCGGGTCATCATCGCGTCCGACCAGTCGCGCAGCGGTGCGAGTGCCGGCGACTCGGCCAGCATGCGGTGTCGTTCGGCCAGTTCGTCGGGGTCTTGCAGCCCGCGAGGGGCATCCATATGCATCTTCCGAGCGTAGCCCGTGACGGCTGCCCCGTCATCGTCTGAGCCGGTTCTGAGGCTGAAGATGCTGCACAGGACGGTGGATTCGTGCCCGTCAAGCCGGGGCGGACCGGGTTGACGCGGGCCTAGGCTGGCCAGGATGACTGACGAGCGAACCGCCCCCGACGACCGGACGAAGTGGCGCGCGTTCGCCATCTGCGTGTCGGTCGCCGCCCTCACGATCCTCGACCTCTCGAAGGTCAATGTCGGACTGCCGTCGATCGAGCAGGCGCTCGACGCCGGCCCGACCGCCCTGCAGCTGATCGTCGCCGGGTACGCCCTGGCCTTCGGTCTCATCCTCGTGCCCGCCGGGCGTTACGGCGACCTGCACTCGCGGCGTCGCATGTTCATGATCGGCCTGAGCGTGTTCGGGGCGGCCAGTCTCGCGTGCGCCGTCGCACCGAGCGTCGGCATCCTCATCGGCGGGCGGATCCTCCAGGGCATCGCCGCGGGTCTGCTGATGCCGCAGGTCATCGGGCTCATCCAGCAGTTGTTCGTGGGGAAGGAGCGCGGCCGCGCCTTCGGGCTCTTCGGAGCCATCATCGGCCTCTCGACGGCGTTCGGACCGACGCTCGGCGGTCTGCTCATCGCCATCGGCGGCCCGGAGGACGGCTGGCGCCTGCTCTTCTGGATGAACGTCCCGCTCGCGATCATTCTGTTGCCGATCGCCGCCCGATTGCTGCCCAAGCAGCAGCCGCACGAGGCGGGTGCCGGATCGCTCGACCCGGTGGGCATCGTGTTCCTCGGTCTCGCCGTGCTGTCGCTCATGCTGCCGTTCGTCCTGACGACCGGTTCCCCGGGCGACGACCCGGCGCGTTGGTGGTTGCTGGTCGCGTTCGCCGTCTTCGCCGGCCTCTTCGCCTGGTGGGAGGGTCGCTACCAACGCGCCGGGAAGACACCCGTCGTCGACTTCTCCCTGTTCAAGCTCGGCAGCTACCGCAACGGCGTCCTGATCTCCACGACGTACTTCGCGGCGATGCCGGCCACCTTCCTCACGCTCACGCTGTTCGTGCAGCAGGGGCTCGGGCTCGAGCCGGTCTTCGCGGGCATGATCACGATCCCCTTCGCCCTCGCCTCAGCCGTCAGCTCGTGGTTGAGCGGGCGGGTCGTCGACCGCCTCGGACGCCCCCTGGTCGTCGGTGGGCTCGTACTGGTCGTGGTGGGGTTCAGTCTCAACTCGCTCCTCGCGTTCATCACGCCCCCGGAGATCACGCCGTACGCGATGGGTGCCGCGATGCTCCTGGCCGGCATCGGCGGCGGCGCGGTGATCTCTCCCAACCAGACGCTGATGCTCGCGGACATCCCCGTGGCCTCCGGTGGTGTCGCCGGATCGATCGGTCAGCTCGGCCAGCGCATCGGCACCGCGGTCGGGCTCGCCGCCGCGACGGCCACCTTCTACGCGACCGTGTACTCGGAAAACGGCGGCGATGCGTCGGGCGCCTCGCTCGACGTCTATCACGACGCGTACCGCAACAGCACCCTCGTGACGATCGGCTTCGTCGTCGTGGCGCTCGTCTTCGCGCTGCTCGACACCCGTTCGCGGAAGGTCAACGCCGTCGCACCCGAATCCTCCAAGTAAGGGTGACCTGAGTTAGGGTAGCCTCAGTCGCGGCCGCCGGAGCCGCCGGAGGAAGGGGCTCGAGTGGCTCGCACGAATGCCGAGACGGCGCGCATCAAACCCGAGGCGGCGACACTCCTCACGCTGCGGGTCGTCCGCCGCTCGCGTATCTCGCCGAACATCGCCAGGGTCACCCTCGGTGGCGGTGACATCGCCGACTTCACGTTCCTCGGTTACGACCAGTGGTTCCGGTTCTTCATCCCGGTCTCCGAGGGCGGGCTCGAGCGGCTGCCGACCAAGCTCGACATGCTGGCCTACGCCAAGTACCTCGCGATCTCCAAGTCCGTGCGACCGGTGCTCCGGAACTACACGGTGCGGGATTTCCGGCGCGACGGGCCCGACGGGCCGGAGCTGGACGTCGACTTCGTCATCCACGGGTCGGCCGCCGAGGGGACTGCGGGGCCCGCGGCGAGCTGGGCCCAGTCATGCGAGGTGGGCGATGCGGTGGCACTGCTGGACGAGGGGCGCATGTTCAACCTCCCGGCCGACGTCGACCGGGTGCTGCTGGTCGCGGACGAGACCGGACTCCCCGCCGTCGCAGGCATCCTGACCTCGCTTCCGGCGTCGACCGTCGGGACGGCGATCGTCGAGATCCCCTCCGCCGCCGACGCGCAGGACGTGCGAGTCCCGGACGGGGTCGAGCTGCGATGGGTGGTCCGAGAGGATCCGCACGACATCCCTGGACGAGCGGCGCTGGCGGCCGCGACGGCCCTCGGCGTGCCGCCCAGCCCGTGCTACGGATGGGTCGTCGGAGAGCAGTCCCTGGCCGCGAACGTGCGTCGGCTCTGGGTCCGTGGTGGCATGCCGAAGGACCGTGTCATGTTCTGTGGCTACTGGAAGGCCGGCAAGGCGCACTGATCGGCCGCTGGTGTCGGCGTTCTGGTCGACCTCGCCGCTAATTGGGTCGATCGCCCGAATTCGGGGTGTCCCCGACGCGCTGGGCTGACGGCTCCACTAACCTCACGACATGCCTTCTCCCGCCGGTGCGACCGGAAACACGATCGGCGCGCTGCCGACCGGCGTCGCGACGGGTCTGATCCGGACGGTGACCGGTGGATCCGCCGACCGGGCGTTCGAGGTCGATGTCCCCGAAACAGCCTCGAGCGCTGCGGACACGTCGTCGCACTCGCACGACGCCCTCCGCAGCTGGGACGTCGTCCGCTCCACCTTCCGACCAGGTGAGGCCCTGACCTTCGACGAGCGCTACCGGTACGCCCAGCTCCCCCTGATCGACGCCGACCACCCGCTCGCGCTCGCGGCGAGTCCTGACGGCGTCTACCGTGGCGGGCGGTACGCCGAGGCGCGCCTGGCGGTCGTCGTCCCCGTCCCGATCGAACGACTGTTCGTCGATCCGATCTTCCTGAGCTACGAGGCCGATCTCGCCTCGGCACCCTTCGCCCCCAAACTCGCACGAGGCATCGAGCTCCGACGCGCCCACCGCTTGCACGCGACGCTCTCCTCCATCGATGCGGACTCCGGGTTCCTCGACGGGCTGCGGACGAGCGTCGGCGCGTTCACGCCCTTCCGGGTCAGGCTGGCGGGCCCCGTCATCGGCGGCTTCAACCGCGGACGCTGTTACCTCCCCGCCATCGCGGACGCCTTCGGCCCCATCCAGCGGGCCGTCGGTGGGCGTCCATCACCGCTCGTCGGGGTGGGCCTGCACCACTTCCGCGATGAGCTCGACGCTGCCGAGACCGCGGCGCTCGCCGCATTCCTCGAGCGTTGGCGCGACGTCACCCTGTTCGAGTGGACGGTCACCGAGCTGGCGATCACCTCGACCAACGACGATCTCGTGCTCAGTGGACGCACGCTCGCGCGCATTCCGCTCCACGCGGCCGACTGACACGCCGCGTCTCCGGGGTCAGCTCGCGGTGAGTCGCCTGACCATCGGGAGGTCGGGGGTCGCCCAGTCCAGTCCGAGGAGCTGTTCGCGGGTGACCCAGCGCAGTTCGTCATGGTCCGTGCTGTGGACCGGGGGTGCCCCTCGGAAGACGACCTCGTAGCAGGCGAGGTCGATGACGAGCTCGCCCACGGTGACGGTGGAGCGGTCCAGCAGCGCCCCCACAGCGACGTCGGCGTCGAGCTCCTCGCGCAGCTCACGAGCCAGCGCGTCCTGCGGTTGCTCGCCGGGCTCGACCTTGCCGCCGGGGAACTCCCACAGTCCACCGGACGCCCGCCCGGGTGCCCGCCGACATGCGAGCACGGTGTCGTCCTGTGAGGCGACACCCGCGACGACCTGGATCGTGGTGGTCATCATGCGCTCCTGTCCCGTGGCGTCGTGGTCGCTGTCCAGGCTAGGGGACGCGGGATCGAGGACGCCCGACGCCGCTCCACAGACGGCTCCCCCTCGGCTGACGACAGCCTGCGTCCCGCGGCGGCGCCGTGGTCGGTGGTGCGTGCCAGACTGACAGCGATCGGAGGCGGACCAGCCCCCGCAGTAGTCGTCTCGAAAGGCACCCACCGCACCGATGTTCCTCCTCGACGGTTCCGCCATCACGAGCGCCAGCGACCTCTCCAACGCCTCCTACTGCGAGTTCGCCTTCCTGCGCACGGTCGACGCGAAGCTCGGTCGGATCGAACCGATCGTACAGCCCGAGGACGAGATGCTGATGCGCACCTCCAAGCTCGGCGACCAGCACGAGCTGCGCGTCCTCGAGTCGTACCGCGCCGAGTTCGGCACCGGCGTCGTCGAGCTCGACCGCCCCGACGTCCGAGACGCGGTGGCGCTCGCCGCAGCCGTCGAGTCGACGATCACGGCGTTCCGCGACGGAGCCCCGGTCGTCTTCCAGGCCGCGTTCTTCGACGGATCGTTCATCGGCTTCGCCGACTTCATCGTGCGCCGGCCCGACGGCCGGTATCGCGTGCAGGACACCAAACTCGCGCGCTCACCGAAGGTGACCGCCCTCCTCCAGCTCGCCGCCTACGTGGAGCAGCTGGAGACGGCCGGGATCCCGGTCGACGACGACGTCGACCTCATCCTGGGAGACGGCACCGTCAGCACCCACGCGGTGGCCGACATCCTGCCGGTGTACCGTCGCCGCCGTGCGCGCCTGCTGCGGATCGTCGCCGAACGGCTCGAAGCCGACGCCCCGGTGGCCTGGGGCGATCAGCGCTACAGCGTCTGCGGACGATGCGCGTGGTGCGACGCCGAGATCACAGCCTCACGCGACGTCCTGCTGGTGGCCGGGCTCCGGTTGACGCAGCGCGACCGCCTGCTGGCGGCCGGCATCGCCACGATCGACGATCTGGCGTCGCTCACGCTCACCGGGTCGACCGAGCGACCAGGGCCGCACGGGCCGTCGGGTGGCGCCGGCGGGACGGTCGACGGCATCGCCGAGAGCACGCTCGCTGCGCTGCGCGAGCAGGCGCACCTGCAGCTCGAGCCGTCACCCGCCGCCGGCGTGCCGGCGTTCCGCGTGCACGACGCCGCGGCGCTCGGGCTCCTGCCGCAACCCGATCCGGGCGACGTCTTCTTCGATTTCGAGGGCGACCCGCTGTACACCGAGGGCGAGCCGGGCGACGCCCGACGGGGCGACCGCACGAGGTGGGGCATCGACTACCTGTTCGGCCTGGTCGACACCGACGGCCGGTTCCGATCCTGGTGGGCGCACGACTTCCATGAGGAGCGCACGGCCCTGATCGACTTCCTCGCCTACCTCACCGCCCGCCGTGCCGAGTTCCCGGGCATGCACGTGTACCACTACGCCGCCTACGAGCGGACGCACCTGCTCTCGCTGGCCGCCCGGCACGGGGTCGGGGAGGACACGATCGACGACCTCCTCCGCGAGGCCGTGCTGTTCGACCTCTACCCGTTCGTCCGCAAGACGGTGCGTGTCGGATCGCGGTCGTACTCGATCAAGAAGCTCGAGCCGCTCTACATGGGTGAGGACCACCGCGACAGCGACGTCACCGACGCCGCGGCATCCATCACCGCCTACGCGGAGGCGCGCGAGCTGAGTCGGAGCGGCGACCCGGAGCTCGTCGCCGAAGGCGAACGGAAGCTCGCCGAGATCGCCGAGTACAACGCGTACGACTGCGAGTCGACCCGTCGGCTGCGGAACTGGTTGCTCGACCTCGGTGCGGAACGGGGCGTGCTGCCGGGCACCTTCGTCACCGACGCACCTGAGCCCCTGGTGGACGAACCGACGCCGCTCCACGACGCGCTGACGGCGTTGGCCGGAGACCCCCTCGACCCCGAACGCTCCGACGACGCCACCGCGTATGCGCTCGCGGCGGCCGCCATCGACTACCACCGGCGTGAGCACAAATCGTTCTGGCAGGAGCACTTCTCCCGACTCATCGCCGCGCGCGACGAATGGGAGGACACCCGGAACGTCTTCACCGTCACCTCGGGAATCGTCGAGCGCGACTGGTTCCGCGAGGGACGGCAGCGCAGCGACCGCCGTCACGTCCGACTCCGCGGCCGATGGGCTCCCGGCAGCAGTGTGAAGGTCGGCGCCGACCCGTTCGCGGTCTACGACCACCCGGGACCGTACACGCTCCCCCGCGCCGAGCCCGGCTCGCGACCGGCGGGGCAGATCACGGTCCTCGAGGTCGACGACGACTCCCTGCTCATCCAGGAGACGCTCAAGACGGATCGTGAGCCCTACACGGAGCTGCCGGTCGCGCTCACGCCGTCTCCTCCCCCGCGACCCGGAACACAGGTCGACGCGATCGCCGAGTGGGGGCAAGCGGTCCTCGACGCCTCTCCAGGGTGGCCGGACGACGGCGTCGTCGACATCCTGCGGCGACGGCCGCCCCGCACGAGCTCGGGTGAGCCGCTCCCCCACCGCGGAGACGGGCGGACGATCGAGGACGTGACCGCCGCGTTGCTCGACCTCGACGACTCGGCGCTCGCCGTCCAGGGGCCGCCCGGAACCGGCAAGACCTACGTCGCCTCGCACGTCATCACGGCCCTCGTGCAGCAGCACGGCTGGCGGATCGGGGTCGTGGCGCAGTCGCACGACGTCGTCGAGAACCTCCTCGAGCGTGTGGTGAAGGCGGGGCTCTCCCCCGCGCTCGTGGCGAAGACCCTACGATCCGGTGCCGACCCGGATGCTGAGCGCGGCTACACGGTCCTCCCGGCCAATGGTCATGGCGCGTTCATGGCCGAGCAGACCGGCGGCTTCGTCATCGGCGGGACGGCCTGGGACTTCAGCAACCCCAACCGGTTCGACCGGAGATCGCTCGACCTCCTCGTCGTCGACGAAGCCGGTCAGTTCTCGCTCGCCTACACGATCGCGGCGAGCGTCGCCGCGCGGAACCTCCTGCTCCTGGGCGACCCGCAGCAGCTGCCGCAGGTGAGCCAGGGGACGCATCCCGAACCGATCGACACCTCGGCCCTCGGATTCGTGGCCGACGGTCGCGACGTCCTCCCTCCGGAACTCGGCTACTTCCTCCACGAGACCTGGCGGATGGATGCCGCGGTCACCGAGCCGGTCTCGCGGTTGTCGTACGGCGGCGAGCTGCGCTCAGCAGCGGCCACGACGAAGCGGCGTCTGGAGGGTCGTGCGCCGGGACTGCACGTCGTCCCGGTCCACCACGTCGGAAACGCGACGAGTTCGCAGGAGGAGGCCGACCGCGTCGCCGAGCTCGTCCGGTCGAGCATCGGGCTCCGCTGGACCGATCCGGATGCCGGCCGCATCGACGACCCGGTGGGCGAGGCCGACATCATCGTCGTCTGTCCCTACAACGCCCACGTCGCCGTCGTCCGAGCGACGCTCGACGCGGCCGGGTTCGACGGGGTGCGCGTCGGGACCGTCGACAAGTTCCAGGGTCAGGAGGCCGTCATCGCGATCGTGTCGCTGGCCGCGTCCTCCCCCGCCGACGTCCCGCGGGGCATGTCGTTCCTCTTGATGAAGAACCGACTGAACGTCGGGATCTCCCGCGCCCAGTGGGCGGCGTACCTCGTGCACTCCCCCGCGCTCACCGAGTACCTGCCGGTCACGCCGGAGGGCGTGGCCGAGCTCAGTGCCTTCATCCGGTTGGTCGACGGCCACTGACCAGCTCCGCCGGGGCTGCGGAGGGGCGAGGATTCCGTCGCGCCGCGTCGGTGCGACCGTTCTGCGCCGCCTTCGCGAGCCACCGCTGACGCTGCTCCACGGTCGAATCCTTCACCCGACCGAACCGGTTCACGGCGACCGGCTTGATCCCGCAGAACCGGAGGGTGGTGGTACGGAGTTGCTTCACCGTCGTGTCGCCGACGAGCGGCAGGTACCACGAGGGCGAGTCCGACGTGACGATCACCCGACCGGTACGGCCCGCCAGCAGCCCCTCAGGGAGGCCGTTGGACTTCATCCGGTAGGCGCGACGGGGCAGCAGCAGGCGATCGAAGAACCCCTTGAGCAGTGCGGGCATCGATCCCCACCAGACCGGAGCCACGATCACGATGTGGTCCGCGGCGAGGATCTGCTCCCACGCCCGTTCGAGGTCGGGTTCCAGGTCTTGACGGCGGGTGTAACCGAGGCGGAGGTTCGGGTCGAACGCGAGGTCGCGGACGGCGAGGACGGTGGCGTCGCCGTGCGCCTCCGCGTAGCTGGTGGCGAGGGCGGCGCAGAGGGACCCGGGGTTCGGGTGTCCGTCGATGACGAGGGCGGGCATGAGTTCTCCAACAGTTGTAGGTCTGGACAGTGCCAAGAATCTGGACACTGTCCACTTCCGGCTGGAACCGACTCTACGGGTACGATGTTGCTTGTGTCAAGATCGACGACGACGTACCACCACGGCAACCTCGGGCCGGCGCTCGAGGACGCTGCACTCGAACTCATGCGGACGCAGGGCCATGCTTCGTTGAGCCTGCGGGAGGTCGCACGCCGTGCCGGGGTCAGTCACAACGCGCCGTACCACCACTTCGGCGACCGGACCGCGCTCCTGAAGCGGCTGAGTGAACGCGGCATGGCCGAGCTCTTGGACGCCATGCGCGAAGAGCGGGAGGCGACGGCGGGTCGAGACCCACGGGAGGCGGCCGTCCGGATCGGTTCGACGTATGTGCACTACGCGGCGCAGCACCCGGAGCGGTTCCGCCTGATTTACGACCCCGAAGTCTGTGTCCCCGGCTCACCGAGTGAGGCTATGGCGCCACTCATCGGAGGCGTCGAGGCGCTGCTCGCCGAGACGACGGCGTCGCTGGCCCCCGGCGCCGAGCCGCAGGTCATCGCCGCCCTGACCACGGCGGTCTGGGCGGCGGTCCACGGGCTCGCGGAACTCGTCGTCGCCGGACACATCTCCGAGGCAGCGGCCCGCCCTGCGCTGGAGGCGTTGCTCACGCGACCCTGAGGTGGCGTCTCGCATGGAGCCTGTACACGATCGTCATCCGGGAAACGGTCGGGAAGCTCAAAGGTCGTTCATGGTCGAACCAGACGATTCACTCGGATTGCGGGAGTCAGATGATCTCAGCACCCCCGCCGAGAGGAATCCCCGTGAACACCACCCCAGACCCAGAACGCCCTGAGCCGCGTCCAACGGACGGCACTCGAGCGGCGGAGACGCCGCAGTCGTCCCCCGCTCTCGATCCGTACCAGCCGCCCACCGGCTCGTACCAGCCCCAGCCCGGTGTGGACGTCACTCCCCCGGCCGGCTACCCCGGGAACACGGCCGCGGGTGGTCAACGACGCGAGCCCACGACGCCCTTCGGTTACGCGACGGCTCCCCACGCGACGAGCGGTCACGTGTGGCCCGGTCATCACCAGGGCCCGCAGGGTCAGTACGGACCGTACGCCGCCGGCCAGGGCCAGTACGCGCCCTCCGGCACCTGGCAGCCCCAACCGTACGGACAGCAGACGATCCCTCAGCCGCTGTCGACCACGGGTACTCCCGCGAAGAAGCAGCCCATCGGCTGGATCATCGCCGCTGCGACGGCCGCCACGGTCGTGTCCCTCGTGACCGGTGGCCTCGGCCTCGCTTCGCTGGCGGCCGGCGCGTTCCAGAGCGTCGCCGCCTCCTCACAGGTGACGGAGACGGTGCCGGACGACGGCGGTCAGAGCTTCCGCGCTCCCGGTGGGCAGCCTGGGCCGCAGCAGGCGACGCCGGATGCCGCGACGGCGAACACCCGGAGTGCCACCGCCGCTGAATCCGTGGGAGTCGTCGACATCGACACCGAGCTGGCCTACCAGGGGGCCGCCGCCGCGGGAACCGGGATGATCCTCACCGCCGATGGCCAGATCCTGACCAACAACCACGTCGTCGCGGGAGCGACGAGCATCGTCGTCACCGTCGTGGCGACCGGAGAGAAGTACGACGCACGCGTCGTCGGGACGGATGCCACGAACGACGTCGCGCTCCTGCAGCTCGACGGCGCCTCAGGGCTGGACACCGTCACGATCGACGACGACGGCGGCGCAGCCGTCGGTGACGCCGTCACCGGGGTCGGGAACGCCGGCGGCACGGGTGGGACGCCCAGCGCGGCGGACGGGTCCGTGACCGCCCTCGAGCAGGACATCACGGTCCAGGATGAGGCGACCGGGGCGGGCAAGCAGCTGACCGGATTGATCCAGACGGACGCGGACATCCAATCGGGCGACTCCGGCGGGCCGCTCTACGACTCGGAGGGCGAGGTCGTCGGCGTCGACACCGCTGCCTCCTCCGGTGGGACCGACATCGACGGATTCGCCATCCCGATCGACGACGCGTTGTCCATCGTCGACCAGATCCGCACCGGCGTCGAGACCGACACCGTCACGATCGGCTACCCGGCCTTCATCGGGATCGGTCTGGCAGCGTCCGGCGCAGCCCAGACCGTGCCGGGTGCCGTGGTCGGTTCGGTGATCGAGAACACGCCGGCGGCGTCGATCGGCCTCGCAGCCGGCGATGTCATCACCGGCCTCAACGGTGTCGCCATCGACTCCGCTCAGACCCTGACGGCGACGATGGCGACGCTCGAGCCCGGGCAGACGGTCTCCGTCACCTGGACCACGGCGAGTGGAACCTCCCAGACCGCTGACGTGACGCTGATCGAGGGCCCGGTCGGCTGATCGCGTGGTCGGGACGCTCGACGACTCCTCACCTCCGGCCCGCCGCCGGATCCGAGGAGTCGTCGACGTCTGCCCAGTAGGCTCGGGAGGCGGTGCCTCGCCGCGTCCACCGGAAGGAACCGCTCGTGACCCGCTTCCTCGGAGTCGACCTCGCCTGGGGCGAGGGGACCGGCTCCCGCGCGGCGAACGAGTCGGGACTGGTGTGCATCGACGAGACCGGGACCGTCATCGAGGCCGGGTGGGCCGTGGGGATCGACGCCGTCGTCGCCTGGATCGTCGCCACCGCCTCACCGGGCTCCGTGATCGCGGTCGACGCCCCTCTGCTCGTCCAGAACGAGACCGGCATGCGTCTCTGTGAACGTGAGGTCGGGCAGCGGTACGGGCGCTGGCAGGTCTCGGCCTACCCGTCGAACCTCGGCCTGCCCGCGCTCGGTGGTGTCGCGCTCTTCACGGCGCTGGAGGCGGCGGGGTTCCAATACTTCGACGGACTGAGCACGCCGGCGGCGGATGCCGTCGTGTTCTTCGAGGCCTATCCCCACACCACGTTGGTGGGTGCCGAGGAGTTCGGGTATCCGGATGCGCGGCCCCGCTACAAGCGCCTCGACCCCGGTCTCCCAGTCGCCGAGCGACGGCGACGCCGCGCGGAGGTCTGTGACGACCTCATCTCGCGCCTGCAGGCGCTGACCTCGGCGACTCCGCCACTCGACCTCGACACCCACCCGGTGACGGCGCTCCTCGTCGCGGAACCGTCGCCGCTGGAGGAGTCGGCGCACAAGCACCGCGAGGACCTCATCGACGCGGCCATCTGCGCGTGGACGGCATCCGCTTGGTCCCGTTGGGGGCTCGAACGGTTCCAGGTCCTCGGTGCCTCGGATGCTCCGGACGACCGTGGGCGTGTTCCGACGCTCCTCGCGATGGCGCGACCCGAACAGCGCCCCAAGCCGGACATTCCGATGTCGGCATATATCACTTCGTCTCCAGGACTGGCATCCTAGCCACCATTGGAGCCCGTCGCGCCGCAAGCCACAACAGTTCACAACCTCGATGAAGGACATATGAAGAAGAAGGCATACGCTCAGGACGACGCTCCGGCGGAATCGAACACGATCGAGTTCGTCCCCGGCGGAGCGGCGAACGCCGACGCGTCACCCGCGGCCTCGACGCGAGCGCCCTCCCCCGCTCCGACGACCGTCGAACTCCTGCGCAGTGCCACCTGGCACCTCGAGCACGCACGGGTGGTGGGTCACCCCGACGACGTCGAGTTCGAAGCGGCGAGGTCGGCGTTGGCGGAGGCCGTCTTCGACCTCGAGCACGTCCAGTACGGGGAGACGACTCGCGGCTAGGGCACCCGTCAGGCGGGTCCGGAGTCCGATCGGCGCCGCGCCGCCCGGTCCGCCCGTGCGCGTCGTTCGAGGATGTCGTTGCGAACCCAACGGATCACCAGCGACATGGCGAGCGACAGGAACAGGAACGCCGCCGCGCCCAGGGCGTAGGAGATGAAGTCCGTCGGGATGAACGTCGTGCCGAGCACGAGCGCCGAGGGCGGCCACTGGTCCGCGAGTGCGGCCGGCACGCCCGTGGCCTGGAAGCACTCGATCGCCGCCGAGAAGCCGAACGCGCCGAGGGCGATCTGCCACAGCGGACGCCGTGGGGCGGCGAAGGCCAGGAGGAGCGCGACGAGCACCGTGTAGAGCGCGTTGGTCACGGGGTTCGCCCAGGCTGCCGCCACCGACCAGTGCACCGTCAGCCCGGCGACGATCGTGATGATGGCTGCGCCGAGGAGCAGCGCGCGCTTGAGCGAGGTGGCGGGGCGTGGCCCCTCGTCCGTCTGGTCGGGTGCGTCGGTCATGCTTTCGTCCTCCGGGTGCGTCGTTGTCGCCCACGGGCCCAGTCACGGGCCTCGGTTCCGGAGAGGGCGAGGATGATGGAACAGTCGACCGCGAAGCCGATCAGGTTGGTCTGCAGGGTCAATCCGCCGGCGCCGGCGACATAGCTCGCGGCGAGGGTGGCGATGGACGTCGAGCTGAAGGTCATGGCGAGCAGCCGCGCGAGATTGCCTCCCCGATGGACCCGCCAGGCGAGGACGAGGTAGCAGAGCGTCACCACGGCCGACAGGGCCAGCACGGCCCCGACCACCCACGGGATGAGGACGACGTCGTCAGCCGTCGCAGCTGTCGCGCGGGCCTCCGAGATGACCTGCTTCCAATCGGAGACCAGGAGGGCGCCGGAGAGCACGGTGGACAGCGCCGCGACGACCATGAGGACCACGCCGACGGTGGTGTCCAAAGGCCGCGGGTCGCCGGCCCGGATGAGGGAGCGCGTCGGGGGAGCGTCGGCGGCCGGCAGGGTCGCCGCCGGCGGCACGACCACGGCGCTGAGATCGATGATCGGCAGGTCGCCGTCGGTGACGATCGCGTCGCCTCCGCCGTTCCGCGAGTGGTAGCCGGTGGAGAAGTTGTCGATCACGGACGTCGACGCCCCGAGGTCCGCGGCCGCGATCGACGCGACGATGTGATCGCGTTCGTCGTCGACGTCGTCGGCGATCCGATGGGTCACCTGCAGGGTGAATACGCTGATGCCGACCGATCGGTCGTACGTCCCGGCGGCCAGCCAATCCGCCTGGTAGCCGCCCGGGAGCAGCCAACTCTCGGGGGTCGGCCAGAACCGGACGTGGTGCCGCTTCCCGGGACTGCCGTCGACCTCCTGCTGGTAGCAGAACGCCTGGGGACGACCGAACAGGTAGAGCGACGAGACGGGTGCCTCGGAGTAGCTGCGCCTGGTCAGCGTCGAGGTCACGATCCGCAGGTTCGCGCGCAGGCCGAGGTCGTCGGCGAGCGTCCAGCCCGCCGAGAGCATCGCCATGTGGATCTGCTCCTCCCGACCACGGAGGCCGAGGTTCACGGGATCACCGAGGATGCCCTCGCGCGTGCGAGTGCGTCCGATGAAGTAGTCGGGCAGGTAGACGCGCGACAGCACGGTGTGCAGGCGGGGGAGGATCAGGTAGGCGATGACGAGGTAGATGACGAGGATGAACCAGGCTTGGGCCCACCCGCGCGCGAACGCCTCGGTGAGCAGCACGTACGCCAGGAAGACGGCCGCAGCCGTGCCGAAGGCGAAGAACCAACCGTCGACGATGCGTGCGATCCGTCCGCGACGATCCTCGGACAGGCCGCTTGCGGGCCCGATGAGGTCGCTGCGGGTCTTCGTCACCCGTCCAGGGTAGGGCCTGGTGCATCCACGTGCCGGGTGCGTGAGTGGTGGGAGGATGGTGGGATGGACTCCGTCGCCCACATCACCGACCTCGCCGACTTCATCGTCGCCTCGCCCACCTCGTATCACGCGGTCGCGGAGAGTGCTCGGCGCCTCACGGCGGCCGGCTTCACCCGGCGGCTCGAGACCGAGTCCTGGGGCGGCGGCGCCGGCCGGTTCTTCGTCGAACGCGAGGGCGCGGTGATCGCCTGGGTGCAGCCCGAGCAGGCCCACGCCACGACGCCGTTCCGCATCCTCGGCTCGCACACCGACTCGCCGAGCTTCAAACTCAAGCCGAAGCCGACGACCGGCGCTCACGGGTGGCTCCAGGCCGCCGTGGAGGTCTATGGGGGACCGCTTCTCAACTCCTGGCTCGACCGCGAGCTCGAACTCGCCGGACGCCTGGTGACGCTCGACGGCACCGTGCACCTCGTCCGCACCGGCCCGTTCCTGCGCATCCCGCAGCTCGCCGTGCACCTCGATCGAGGTGTCAACGACGGCCTCGTCCTCGATCGCCAGCGCCACCTGCAGCCGGTGTACGGGGTCGGCGACCTCGCCCACGCCGACGTGCTCGCGCACCTGGCGACGATCGCAGGTGTCGACCCCACCGCGATCGCCGGGTACGACGTGCTCGTCGCCGACACCCAGGAGCCTCGGCGATTCGGTCTCGACGGTCAGCTGTTCGCCGCCGGACGCATGGACAACCTGACCTCGGTCCACGCCGGACTCGCGGCGTTGCTGGCCGCGAGCTACGGGGGAGCGACGGACGACGCCGGACACATCACGGTCTTCGCCGCCTTCGACCACGAGGAGCTCGGTTCGGCCTCGACGTCCGGTGCCAGCGGTCCGTTCCTCGACGACGTCCTCACCCGCATCGGCGCATCGCTGGGCGCGACGACGTCCGAACGGCTCCAGGCCTATGCGGCTTCCTGGTGCCTGTCAGCAGACGCCGGCCACGCGATCCACCCGAACTACCCGGAGCGCCACGACCCGGCCAACCGTCCGATCGCCGGTGGCGGGCCACTGCTCAAGATCAACGCGAACCAGCGTTACGCCACCGACGCCCTCGGGGCCGCACTGTGGGCCCGGAGCTGCGCCGCCGCAGGTGTGGCCTCACAGGACTTCGTGTCGAACAACACGGTGCCGTGCGGCTCGACCATCGGCCCGCTGACCGCGACGCGGCTCGGCATCCGGACGGTCGACGTCGGGACGCCGCTGCTGTCGATGCACTCCGCCCGCGAGCTGTGCCACATCGACGATCCGACCGCCCTGAGTGCAGCGGTCCAGGCGTTCTTCCGAGGCGCCTGAGCAGCGCCGCAGCAGGACATCCGCGCGGGAACAGGACGCCCGAAGGCGGACGGTCCTGCTGCGGCGCTGATCTCCGGCTGCGGGGCCGGCCTCAGCCCAGTTCGCGCAGTCGCAGACGACGTCCGTCGGGGCTCGCGTCCGGGTTCACCTCGACGAGGTCGGAGCGGGAGTTGATGAAGTCGCTGAACGAGCGGTAGCCGAGCGGCTTCTCCTTGAACGCCGGATCCATGCGGATCATCTGGTTCTTCACCTCGGCGTTCAGGAGCCAGTCCTCGTCGTCGTTCTTGGCGTGCACAAGGCGGAGCGCACGCACGAGGAGCTCGGTCGCCGCACGCTGTGCGTCGGGGCCGGAGGGGTCCGCGGTCTCGTCGTCGGTGTCGTCCAGGTCGTCGGCGTCGCGGTGGCTGAAGACCGGCTCGGTGAAGAGGCCGCCGATCCGCGGAGGTGTCTGGGCGACCGGTGCTTCGGCCGTCGGCGTGGACCCGGACGAGGCGCGACGACGCCCGCCGGACTTGGGCGTGGACTTCGGTGTCTCCTCAGCGGAGACCTCCGCCGTGCTCTCGACGGCGGCGGGGGTCCGGGGCGTGCGCGTGACGACCGGGCGGACGATCCCGGGGATGTCGTCGTAGTCGGAGAACTCGTCGCACGCCGCCATGAGGGCTCGGCTCGTCGCGCCTGCGACACCGATCCCGATGACGTGGCGTCCGAGGCGTCGGCAGCGCTGGGCGAGTGAGATGTAGTCGGAATCGCCTGCGACGATCACGATGTGCGTGAGGTCGGGGAGACGGAAGAGGTCCTCGACGACGTCGACGGCGAGGCGGATGTCGGCACCGTTCTTCATCGCCTTCGTCGTGGGGAACATCTGCGTCAGGTCGACCGCGCGGTCCACGAGGTCCTTCTGGTACGCGGAGTTGACCGGCTCGGACCAGTCGGCGTAAGAACGGCTGATGACGATGTTCCCGAACGACGAGGTGTAGTCGAGGATGGCGCCCACGTCGACGCGAGCGGCCTGCAGGCGCTCGGAGATCTCATCGCCTTCGGGTGCGGCGGAGGGCACGTGGGACCGCGCGCGATCCCGGCTGAACGCCGCCTTCCCGTAGAGCTGGTTGTAGCGCGAGATGACGATGTTGTCGAAGTCGATGTAGACCGCGACTCTGGGCGTTCCGGTTTCTGCCATGACTCCATCATCCTCTGGTGGCCTGCGAATCGGCGACTTCGTCGTCGGGCGGGGGAGCCCTCGGCTCAGAGGTGGCCGGTGAGCTTCCCGTGGAAGGCCGAGCTGCGTTCGTCGAGTCCGGTGAACACGACCTCCTTGCCGTGCGCGGCATACTTCTCCTGCACAGCATCGAGGACGGCGACGCTCGAGGCGTCCCAGATCTGCGAGGCGGTGAAGTCGACGACGACGTCCGCGGGATCGGCCGCGTAGTCGAACTGTTCGACCAGGTCGTTGCTGCTGCCGAAGAACAGGGGGCCGATGACGCTGTAGCGGACGGAGGCGGCGTCGTCCGCGAGGACCCGGCGGACGCGGATCACGTGGGCCACGCGCCGCGCGAAGAGCACCATCGCGAGGACGGCTCCTGCAGCGACGCCGATCGCGAGATTGTGGGTGATGACGACCACCGCGACGGTCACCACCATCACGACCGTCTCGGGGATCGGCATCCGTCGCAGGGTCGACGGGCGCACGCTGTGCCAGTCGACGGTCTTGATGGCGACGATCATCATCACGGCGGCCAGCGCGACCATCGGGATCTGCGCCATCACCGGGCTGAGCGCGGTCACGAGCAGCAGGAGGAAGACGCCGGCGATGAAGGTGGAGATCCTCGTCCGAGCGCGGCCCAGTTTGACGTTCACGACCGTCTGACCGATCATCGCGCAGCCGGCGATCCCGCCGTACCAACCGGCCAGGATGTTGGCGACGCCGAGTGCCCACGACTCGCGCCCCTTCGACGACGTCGTGTCGGTGATGTCGTCGACGAGTTTCGCCGTGAGGAGGGTCTCCATGAGCCCCACGAACGCGACGCTCAGCGCGGTCGGCCAGATGATGCCGAGCGTCTCGAGGTTCAGCGGCACGAGCAGCGCGGTCAGCCCGGGGAGGCCGCCGGAGACGTCGCCCTGGTCGCCGACGGTCGGCACGGCGGCGTGCGCGATCATCGTGATCGCGGTGACGACGACGATGGCGACGAGCGGCGCCGGCACCGCGGTGGTGAGCTTGGGGAGCAGCAGGACGATCAGCACCGTGATGACGAACAGCGGGTAGACGAGCCACGGGACGCCGAGCAGGTGGGGGACCTGGGCGACGAAGATGAGGATGCCGAGCGCGTTGACGAAGCCGATCATCACCGAGCGGGGGATGAACCGCATGAGTCGGGAGAGACCGGTGACGCCGAACACGATCTGGATGAGGCCCGCGAGGATCACCGCGGGGAGCAGGTACTCCACGCCGTGATCCTTGACGAGCGGCGCGACGACCAGGGCGACGGCTCCCGCGGCGGCCGTGATCATCGCCGGGCGCCCGCCGAGGATCGACATCGAGATCGCGAGGACGACGGAGGCGATGAGGCTGACCTTCGGGTCGACGCCGGCGATGATCGAGAAGGAGATGACCTCGGGGATGAGCGCCAGCGTCGTCACGATCCCGGCGAGGATCTCGACACTGAAAGCCCTGGGGTTCCGCAGGGTCGCGATGACGCCGGGGCTCGGGCGGACGGCGGTGCGCATGGGCGCGTCGGGCTGACTCACCGTGCAAGCCTAGGCGCGTTCACAACGCAGGACGCCCCGGCGAGTCGCTGCTCGCGCCGAACGGAAGGGCCGCGACACGCGGCGACCGTCCTGAGTCGTGAACCGTCGGTCAGCTCCGCAACCAGGCCTCGAGACCGTCCGCGCTGATCGGGAGCGCTGCGGAGAGGACCTCGTGGCCGGTGGCGGTCACGAGCAGGTCGTCCTCGATGCGGACGCCGATGCCGCGCAGCTCCGGCGGCACGGTGAGGTCGTTCGCGTGGAAGTAGAGGCCGGGTTCGACCGTCAGGACGGCGCCCGGTTGCAACGGCTCGTCGAGGTACCGCTCGTCACCGATGCGGGCGCAGTCGTGCACGTCGAGTCCGAGATGGTGGCCGGTGCCGCTCGGCAGGTAGCGGCGGTGCTGCTGGCCGTTCGGCGACATCGCCTCGTCGACCGACACCTGCAGGATGCCGAGGTCGCGGAGGCTCGTGGCGATCTGCTCGTAGGCCGTGTTCCGCATGTCGATGAACGACCGGCCGGGGCCGACCTGCGACATCGCGGCGCGGTGGGCCCGCTCGACGTGGTCGTGGACCTCGCGCTGGGCCGCGGTGTAGGACCCGCTCGCCGGGAAGGTCCTCGTGACGTCGGCGGTGTACAGCGAGCGAGCTTCGACACCGGCGTCCATGAGGATGAGGTGCTCGGGGAGGACCGGACCGTCGCAGCGCGTCCAGTGCAGCGTGGGAGCGTGTGGTCCGCTGCCGATGATGGTCGAGTACCCGACACCGTTGCCGAACGTGCGGGCGTGGCGCTCGAAGGTCGACTGCAACCAGCGTTCTCCGCCGAAATCGATGGCGGCGGACAGTTCACGCGCGACCGAGCGGAACCCGCCGACCGTGGCGTCCACCGCGGCGCGGAGCTGCGCGATCTCCCAGTCGTCCTTGACGAGCTTCGCGGCGGACAGGGCGATGAGGAGCGCTCGCGACGCCGCGAATCGACCGTCGACCCGGGGCTCCGGCGCGCCTGCGCGGAGCGCGTCGGTCGGCACGAGCGCGAGGGACTCGTCCAGCACCTCGAGCGAGCGGACCTCGATGCCGAGCGCCTCCGCCCACTGGGGGAGTCCGGCGGACGGGCCGATCCAGAGCTCGCCGCGCATGGCGTCGGCGTAGAACGCCTCCTCACCAGGACCGACGGGCTCGGCGAGGTACAGCGTCGCGTCGTGCCCACCGGCGGTCGGCTGCATGACGAGGACCGCGCCCTCCGCCTGACAGGAGGTGAGCCACACGAAATCGCTGTCGGGCCGGAACGGGAACTCGGTGTCGTTCGCGCGCGTCACGGCGCGTCCCGCGGTGACCACGAGCCAGTGGCCGGGGAACTGGGCGCTGATGACGTCGCGGTGACGCCCTGCGGCTGCGCCGGCACCCTCGGCGAGGTCGACGGAGCGGTCCACTGCGCCCCAGCCCGTCGCGAGGTACTCGCGGAACGCGTCGTCCCGGGGGAGTGGCTGGGTGCGGGGGTCGCGGAACTGCAGGCTGTCTGGACACATGGAGATCAGTAAGCCACCCGAGGTGGACGCCGTCAAGCTGCGGGTCCCGGAGCCAGCGGAACATCTCGTCCGTACCGTCTGATCCGGCGTTTCGTCCTGTCCGACCGGCTCAGGCGACCGGCGGGATGGACGGATCGTCGGCAGGTTGACACCTGTTCGGACGCCTCCGCAGAATGACGGCATGACAGGAACCGCCGACACCGGCACCAGCGCCACGCTCGACTTCAACCTCGATGCGAAGGTGTTCGACATGGTGTCGTCGTCCGCGAGCGTCGTCGACGCCGACGCGCCCACGCGATTCGTCTACCACGAGACGCACGGTGTGCTCTGGGGCGAATACGTCGGCGACACCGTCTCCGTCGGACGGTTCTGCGGGGTGCGCACCGGCGAACGCATCGACATCTCGTTCGTGCACCGCAATCGTGCCGGCGACCTGACGACGCGCGGCGAAGCGAGCTCGATCATCTCCCGCGCCGAGGACGGCTCGTTCGTCCTCACCGAGGACTTCATCGGCCCGGACGGGCAGGCCCACGTCAGCGTCTGTCGGGAGATCGCCGCCGCCTGAACCGGCCAGGGCCGGCGCGCCACCGACGCCCGGTCAGCGTCCGCGTCGCTCCGGCACCCGCTGGGCGCGCTCGTCGCTCGTGCGGACGAACCGCGTCATGCCGAAGCGCTCGCCGGAGTCCTCGACGCTCGTGCGCTCGGACCTCGTCATGCGGAGCGACACGTTCGACCGCTCCTCGTCCATGAGGAAGACGGTCGTCGTCGCCTTGATGGACGGCCACTGCGCGAGCCGGGTGGCGACCAGTTCGTGGATCGCCGCCACGTCGGGGGCCCGGATCAGCATCATCGCGTCGTGCTCGCCGGTCGTGACGGCGAAGTACTCCAGCTCCGGGACCGAGGACAGCCGCGCGCGGAAGTCCGCCCATTGGCTCTGGCGCAGCGTGATGAAGACCATGGCCGCGACACCGAGCCCGACCGTGGCCGGCTCGATCTCCGCGTGGACCCCCTTCAGGACGCCGGCGCGGAGCATCGCCTCGTAGCGCGAGTAGGCGTTCGAGCGGGAGATCCCGAGTTCCTCCGCGAGCGCGGCGACCGAAGCCCGCCCGTCCTCCCGGAGCAGCTCCAACATGCGGATGTGGGTGTCGTCGAGTTGCATCGATTGCTCCAAACGTCCAGATTCGGCGGTGGTCCTGGCGGTCGATTGAGAGGATATGGCAGATTCGCCGCGAAATCGAGACAATTCTTCTTTGGTAACGGCTTGTGGATTGACGAATGATCGCGTATCGCACTACTTTCAGCTCATCCCTCCAACCAGATAAGGAGCTCCACCTTGTCACGATCCTTCAGCCGCACGAGCCGGCGCGGCATGGCGGCCCTCGGCCTCGCCCTCGCCGCCGGCCTTGCGCTCAGCGCCTGCTCCCCCTCAGGTGGCTCCGATGACAGCGCGGGCAAGTCGCTCGTCGTCGACGCGTCCTTCGACCTCAAGACCGCCGACCCGAACCGCGAGTACGAGACGACCGGCTCGATCGTCGCGAAGGCGCTCTACGAGACCCTCCTCACCTTCAAGGGCGACGACGTCACCGCCCCCGTCGACGGCCTCGCGAGCTACGAGATGAACGCCGACAACACGGTGATGACCCTCACGATGAAGGACGGCAAGAAGTTCTCCGACGGCTCCGACGTGACCGTCGACGACGCGGTGTTCTCGCTGCAGCGCGTCCAGGGCGTGAAGGGCAACCCGTCCTTCCTGCTCGACGGCGTCACGATCGAGAAGACCTCGGACACGACCCTCACGCTCACCTCGGCGACGCCGAACCCCGCCCTCCCGTTCATCCTGCCGAACCCAGCCCTCGGCGTCGTGAACAAGAAGGTCGTCGAAGAGAACGGTGGCAGCGCGACCGCCGACGACGCGGCCGAGTCGTTCCTCAACACCACTTCCGCGGGCTCCGGCCCGTACAAGCTCGAATCCTTCGACGCCGCCTCGCAGGTCGTCTTCACGGCGAACCCCGAGTACACGGGGACCAAGCCCGCGTACGAGCGCGTCGTCCTCCGCAACGTGCAGGGCCCGACGCAGAAGCTCAACGTCGAGGCCGGTGACTCGCAGGTCGCCCTCGACCTGAACCCCGACCAGGTCTCCGAGCTCGACGACTCGAAGGTGAAGATCATCGCGAACCCCTCGCGCTACATGATCTTCCTCATGCTCAACCAGGACCCCGCGATCAGCGACATCACGAGCAACCCGAAGTTCCTCGAGGCCGTCAAGCTCGGCATCGACTACGACAAGATCGTCGACCTCGCCGGCGACGGTTCCGTCCGTCCCGGTGGCTTCATCCCCTCGATCTTCAACGGGGCGCTCGACGCGGCCGACGGCAACCAGTTCGACGCCGATGCGGCGAAGGCGGCCCTCAAGGAGTCCGGCTACGCCGGCGAAGCCGTCACGCTGAACTTCCCGAACGACATCACGGTGCAGGGGCTCTCGCTCCAGAGCATCGCCGAGTCGGTCCAGGCGCAGCTGAAGTCGGTCGGCATCACCATCACGCTCGCCCCGGCTCCGGTCGCCACCGAGCTGGACGCCTACCGCGACGGCAAGGAGACCGTGGGTCTCTGGTACTGGGGCCCGGACTTCCCGGACCCGTCGAACTACCTCGCGTTCACGCCGGGCGAGCTCGTCGGCCTCCGCGCGGGCTGGCCGGCAGGCGCCGACCCGACGGTGACCGACCTCGCGAACGCGGCGCTCGCCGCGACCGACACGGACGCCCGTGCCGCCGCGTACCAGGACCTCCAGAAGGCGCAGAACGCGAGCGGACCGTTCATCCCGCTCCTGCAGCCGGCGCAGAACGTGGTCACCGCGACCACGATCACCGAGGTTCCGCTGAACCCGACGTGGACCGTCGATCTTGCCGGAATCAAGTAGCGTCACACCGACGACGTCCAGCGCGCGAGCGGGTCTCCACCCGCTCGCGCGCTACCTCGGCATCCGGCTCGGACTCACGGTCCTCCTGATGTTCGGGGTGACGCTCGTCACCTTCACGCTGACCAACCTCGTCCCCGCGGACCCCGTGCAGGCGGCGCTCGGTGAGCAGGCCGCAGCGGATCCGACGATCGTCGCGCAGTTCCGCGAGAACGCCGGCCTCGACAAGCCATTGCCCGTCCAGTACGTCACCTACGTCGCGAACCTGTTCCAGGGTGACCTCGGGACCTCGCAGCAGACCCGCGGCGCCGTCGCGGACGAACTCGGTCGTGCCTTCCCGGCCACGGCCGAACTGGCGCTCACCGCCATCGTCATCTCGATCATCATCGGCGTCGGTCTCGGCATGTGGGCCGCGCTGCGACGCAAGACGATCACCGACCAGGTCATCCGGGTCGTGAGCCTCATCGGCATCTCGGTGCCGTCGTTCTGGCTCGCCCTCGTCGTCTACTTCGTGTTCTTCTCCCAGCTGCACTGGTTCCCGGGCTCCGGGCGACTCTCGCCCGCGGCGATCCCGCCGCCGAAGGTCACCGGGATGTACACGATCGACGCGTTGCTCGCCGGCCAGTGGTCGACCTTCGGCGACGCCATCGCCCACCTGATCCTGCCCGCCTCGGTCCTGGCGCTCTACACGATCGGCCTGCTCACCCGCTTCGCGCGGTCGGCGATCCTCGAGGTGCTCGACCTCGACTACGTCCGGGCAGCGCGGGCGAAGGGCCTTCCCGGCCACGTCGTCGTGACCCGCTACGTCCTCCGCGGGGCGCTCGTCCCCATCATCACCGTGCTCGGCGTCGCCTTCGGTTCGCTGCTGTCCGGGACGGTCCTCGTCGAGAAGGTGTACTCCTGGCACGGCCTCGGCGAGTACGCGTACTCCGCGGCGACCAAACTCGACCTGCCCGCGATCATGGGCGTCGGGCTCATCGTCGGCTTCGTGTACATCGGCCTGAACTTCCTGGTCGACGTGCTGTACGGCTTCATCGACCCGAGAGTGAGGGTGGCATGACCGACGTCCTCGCCGTCCAGACCAAGCGCAAGGGCCGCCTCCGCATCTCGAAGCAGCTGCGCACCCCGCTCGCCGTCGCGGGTGGTGTGATCGTGCTCTTCTGGCTGCTCGTCGCGGTGCTCGCGCCGTGGATCCGGCCGTTCGACCCGCTCGCCCAGGACTTCGACCGGCTGCAGGCCCCGAGTGCCGCGCACTGGTTCGGCACCGACCAGGTGGGCCGCGACGTCCTGTCCCGGGTCGTCAGCGGCGCGCAGGTCTCGATCCCGCTCGCCCTCATGCTCGTGATCTTCGCGATGCTCATCGGTTCGCTGCTCGGGGCGATCGCCGGCTACTTCGGCAAGGCCCTCGACGAGACCATCATGCGGATCGCGGACCTCGTGTTCGCGTTCCCGACGATCATCCTCGCGATGGTCATCGCGGCTGCGCTCGGCCCGAGCCTCACGAACGCCGTCATCGCGATGCTCATCGTGTCGTGGCCGGCCTACGCCCGAGTGACGCGTTCACTCGTCATCGGAGCCAGGGGTGCCGAGTACGTCATCGCCGGTCGTCTGCTCGGCAATGGACCGTTCACCTCGCTCGGCAAGGACATCCTGCCGAACGTCGTGTCGCCGGTCGTCGTGCTCGCCACACTCGACGTCGGTACGGCCATCCTGCTGCTGTCGGGTCTCTCGTTCCTCGGCCTCGGTGCCGTCCCGCCGACGCCGGACTGGGGGGCGATGGTGTCCGACGGGGTGCAGAACTTCTCCTCCTGGTGGATCGCGGTCTTCCCGGGACTCGCCATCCTCACGGTGGTGCTCGCCTTCAACTTCCTCGGCGACGCCCTCCGCGACGCCCTCGACCCCCGGTCGCAGGAAGCCGTCCAGGGGCGCGCGCTGTGAGCGGCGCACGCGGTGCGAGCGACCCGAAAGGACGCGACATGACACAGGCAGCAGGCGGTGGTGGCGGGATCGTCATCGAGGGGCTCACGCTCGGCTTCGGTCGCGGCGCCGCCGCCAAGCAGATCCTCCGCGGCATCGACCTCGAGGTGCCCGCCGGTCGCATCACGGGGCTGGCCGGTGAGTCGGGGTCCGGCAAGACCATGACCGGGCTCGCGATCTGCGGGCTCCTGCCGGCCGGCGCGGACCTCGGCGGCA
This sequence comes from Plantibacter sp. CFBP 13570, assembly GCF_014841395.1. NCBI lineage: Bacteria > Bacillati > Actinomycetota > Actinomycetes > Micrococcales > Microbacteriaceae > Plantibacter > Plantibacter sp. CFBP 13570. The sequence continues at coordinate 125,505 of NZ_JACYTW010000001.1, forward strand.
GCATCCGATTCGACGGCACTGAACTCGTCGGGCTCAAGCAGCGCACCATGAACCGGTACCGCGGCACGGAGATCGCGATGATCTTCCAGGACCCGACCGCGAGCCTGCACCCCATGCTCACGGTCGAGGCCCAGCTCGTCGACCACTACCGGCACCACACGGGAGCCTCGAAGGCGGCCGCCCACGCGCGGGCGCTGGAGATGCTCGGCCTCGTCGCCGTCCCGAACCCGGAGGCGGCGCTGCGCAAGTACCCGCACCAGTTCTCGGGCGGGCAGCTGCAGCGCATCGCGATCGCCTCGGCGCTCATGTGCGAGCCCTCGGTGCTCATCGCCGACGAACCGACGACAGCCCTCGACGTCACGGTCCAGGCCGGCATCCTCCGCCTGCTGCGGAAGCTGTGCGACGAGCTCGGGATCGCGATCATCCTCGTCACCCACGACCTCGGAGTGATGTCGGCGCTCGCCGACACGATCGCGGTCATGCGGCTCGGCGAGATCGTCGAGCACGGCAGCCGGTACCAGGTCATCACCGATCCGCAGCACGAGTACACCAAGGCGCTCATCGACGCGCTGCCCGACACGGGAACGGAGGCGGCGTCATGACGCTGCTGCACCTCGACGACGTCCACGTGACGTACAAGCTGCCCGGTCGCGGCACGCTGAACGCGGTCGACGGCGTGAGCTTCGACCTCGAGCCGCGACAGGTGCTCGGCCTGGTGGGGGAGTCGGGCTGCGGCAAGTCGACCCTCGCGCGAGCGGTCTGCGGGCTGGAACCGACCTCGGGTGGCGCGATCACGTTCAACGGGACGCCGATCGGCAAGCTGGGTCTCCGGAAGCGCGCACCGGAGCTGCTGCGGATCCAGATGGTCTTCCAGAACCCGTACGCCTCGCTGAACCCGCGCCGCACGGTCGGGAGTCAGATCGAGGACGGCCTCCGGGTCAACCCGGTGCGCGACGCCTGGGACGTCGGTCAGCTGCTCGAGCACGTCGAGCTCGACGCCGCCAGCCGCACCCGCTACCCGCACCAGTTCTCGGGTGGCCAGCGGCAGCGCATCGCGATCGCCCGGGCCATCGCGGCGGGCCCCGAGCTGCTCATCGGCGATGAGCCGATCGCGTCGCTCGACGCCTCCCTGCAGGCACGGGTGGCGAAGCTCATGCGGAAGCTGGCGGTCGAGACGGGCGCGGCGCTCCTCTTCATCAGCCACGACCTGTCCGTCGTGCGGGTCATCGCGGACGACGTGGCGGTCATGAGCGCCGGTCGCATCGTCGAGCACGGTCCGGTCGACCGCGTCTGGTCCGACCCGCAGGACGCCTACACGCAGCGGCTCCTCGCGGCGATCCCGGTCGTCGACGGACTCGGCACCCTCCCCGGCGCCTAGCCGGACCCCTGCTCCGTCCCTGTCTCAGGAGCGTCTCGGCGTGTCGGGTCCCCCGCGCTCGACACGCCGAGGCGTTCCTGAGTCAGGGAACGGGTCAGCGGAGGGTCGGCGGGCCGACGGGGCCGGGGGAGTCGTCGATGAACGGGCGGTCGATCGTTTCCCGGACGAGCAGTTCGAGGAGGCGGAACGCGCCGACCGCTGCGAGCTGGACGAGGAGGAGCGGCCCGAGGAGCGCACCGGCGTAGGGCAACCAGACGAGGAGTCTCCGCTCCTCCCGCCAGCACACGGCGAGGACCGCGGGTGCCACCGCGAGACCGAGCCAACCGGGCGTCGGAGCGCCGAGCACGGGCGTGACGAGTCCGATCGTGGCGACCCAGACGGCCAGGACGCCGAGGACCGACTGCCCGATCAGCACGGCGGCGACGCCAGGAGCGTGTCGGACGTACCGTTCGACCGACACGACGGCCCACATGAGCCAGGCCCGGAGGAGCGGCACCCGCTGGTGGCGGAGGCCGACGCGGAACTGTCGGTCGTCCTCGAACCGCTGCTCGAGTGCTTGGTCCGGCGGGAGCCCGAGCGCGAGGAGTGCCCGGTGGTCGTGCACGACGGCCGGCGCGGATTGCCGGCCGTAGCTGCCGATGAAGCTCCACAGGACGCCCGGGACGGACGCGAGGTCGGTCCATCCCTCCGCCCGGCCGCCGTCGTGCCCGTCGTCGGACGCCGGTGCCCACACGACGGGACCGTCAGGGGCGTGCTCCTGGAACCCGATCCGCCGCTCGAGCCGGAACCGGCGTCCGGTCGGGGGGATCTGCGCCAGATCGATCCGCTGCAGCGGCTGCTCATCGTCGTCGAGGTAGGGCATGCGGACATCCTCTCGCAGCCCACCGTCAGGTGTGAGTCCCCTGGATGTCGGCTCCTGACCTTGCTCACGAGTTTCCCGCGTCGTAGCGTGGCGTTCCGTTGCCGTTCAACCGAGTCTGGTCAGATGGTCAAACAGCTGCGATGCGGTTCGGAGAGCATCGCTCGAACGAGAGTTGTCACGTGAGTCTTCGCACGGCCGAGTACCCGAGGCCCGATCACTTCCTGCTCCATGTGAGCGACACGCACCTCCTCGCCGGCGGGGGGAGTCTCTACGACAGTGTCGACAGCGAGACGCATCTGCGTCACCTGTTCGCCGAGTTCGAGGCGTCCGGCGGTCGGCCCGAAGCGATCGTCTTCACGGGCGACCTCGCCGATAAGGGCGAACCCGACGCGTACGACCGCATCCGCTCCATCGTCGAGCCGGTCGCCGAGCGCCTCGGATCGCAGATCATCTGGGTGATGGGCAACCACGACGACCGCCAGGCGTTCCGGGCCGGGCTGTTCGGTGAGGTGCCGACCACCCGCCCGGTCGACCGCGTCTACGACGTCAACGGCCTCCGCGTCATCACCCTCGACTCGAGCGTGCCCGGTCACCACCACGGCGAGATCTCGGACGAGCAGCTCGACTGGCTCGCCGAGGAACTGTCGACGAAGGCGCCCCACGGCACGATCCTCGCGATGCACCACCCGCCCGTCCCGAGTGTGCTCGACCTCGCCGTGAGCGTCGAGCTCCGGGATCAGGCGAAGCTCGCCGAAGTGCTCGAGGGATCCGACGTCCGGAGCATCATCGCCGGGCACCTGCACTACTCCTCGACCGCGACCTTTGCGGGCATCCCGGTGTCGGTCGCCTCGGCCACGTGCTACACGCAGGACCTCAACGTGCCCGTGGGCGGGACGCGGGGTCGCGACGGTGCGCGGGCCTTCAACCTCGTCCACGTCTACGGCAAGACGGTCCTGCACTCGGTGGTGCCGCTGGGTGAGACCCCGCCGCTGCACTACATCGACGCCGAGGAGAGTGCGCGCCTGCTCGCTCGCGACGGCATCGAGCTGCCCGTGTCCGACACGGTGCCCGTGCAGCCGGAGCCGCCGCTGACGATGCCGATCGGCGTCCTCGTCTAGGGCGGCACCTCCCCGCTCCCTGAACTTCCCTCCGGTCCCTGAGCTTGTCGAAGGGCCTCGCCTTGCCCCGCTCCCTGAGCCTGTCGAAGGGCCGCACGTTCCCCGCTCCCTGAGCTTGTCGAAGGGCCGCACGTTCCCCGCTCCCTGAGCCTGTCGAAGTGCCGCAGCCCGGCAGGGTACCGCAGCCCGGCGGGTCCGCCGTTCCGGGAGCCTCCCCGGTCCGACGCGCCTATCGTGGACGGATGACCTCCCCAGAAGCACCCCGCACCGCACTCGTCGTCGGCGCCAGCGGCATCACCGGTTCCGCGATCGTGTCGCAGCTCCTCGAGGACGGTGGCTGGCGGATCCTCGCCCTCTCTCGCCGCGCGCCGGCGGCCCACCCGCAGGTCGAGCACGTCGCGGCCGACCTCCGGGACGCGGCCGACCTCGCACGCGCCCTCGGTGGCACCGGCGTCACCCACGTGTTCTTCACCGCCTGGTCACGTCAGGACACCGAGGCCGAGAACATCCGGGTCAACGGCGGCATGGTCCGCGACCTGCTCGCCGCCCTCTCCGCAGAGCCCGTTCAGCACGTCGCCCTGGTCACCGGCCTGAAGCACTACCTCGGCCCGTTCGAGGCCTATGCGGCGGGCGAGATGCCCGACACCCCGTTCCACGAGGACGAGGACGAGGACCGACTCGACACGCCCAACTTCTACTACGAGCAGGAGGACGAGCTTTTCGCCGCGGCTGCGCGAGCGGGGTTCACCTGGTCGGTTCACCGCTCCCACACGGTGATCGGACACGCGGTGGGCAACGCGATGAACATGGCGTCCACGCTCGCGGTGCAGGCGGCGCTCTGCAAGCGACTCGACCGACCGTTCGTGTTCCCCGGTTCCGAGACCCAGTGGAACGGCCTCACCGACATGACCGACGCCGGACTCCTCGCCGAGCAGATGCTCTGGGCTGCGACCTCACCAGCCGGTGCGGACGAGGCGTTCAACATCGTCAACGGCGACGTCTTCCGCTGGCGCTGGATGTGGCCGCGACTTGCCGCGCACCTCGGTGTCGAGCCGGAGGGCTTCGACACCGAGCCGCGTCCGCTCGAGCAGCAGATGGCGGGCGTCGAGGGCACCTGGGCCGAGCTGGTGGCCGAACACGGTCTCGTCGAGGCCGACCTCTCCCGCGTGGCGTCGTGGTGGCACACCGACGGCGACCTCGGCCGGGACATCGAGGTCGTCACCGACATGAGCAAGAGCCGACTCGCCGGCTTCACCGGCTACCGGCGGACGCTGGACGCCTTCACCGCGATCTTCGACCGCCTCCGCGCAGAGCGCATCGTCCCCTGACCGGCCCTCCGGTCCTGAGCCTGTCGAAGGGCGGCACTTCGACAAGCTCAGTGACCGAGTTCGGCTCAGCGACCCATCCCGGTCCCTGAGCCTGTCGAAGGGCGGTCAGCTGAGCTTGGCGGGCTCGATCTCGAGCGCGCTCGGCACGGCGGCCTCGCGCTCCCACGGCGCCGGGAACGGGAAGTACCGCTCGAGGAAGTCGATCACGGCGGTGGTGCGCTGCTCCACCGAGATCTCCGGCCGGCTGCCGTCGTTCAGGCAGAACATGTCCTGGTCGCGCCGCTTGAGGAGTCGTTCCATCTGCCCGAGCGACTGCTTGAGCGTCGTCTCGATGTAGCGGACCTTCGCCTGGGTCTGCTGCACCGCGCGACCCGTCATGAGGCCGTAGTAGTGGTAGAAGGAGTTCGTCACCGAGATGTTGTCGGCCGCGCGGAAGGCGCTGTGGGAGGTCGCGCGGAACTCCTCGGCGAACTCCTGCTCCATCTCCGCCATGATGCTCCGGCGGAGGGGCGCGGCGCAGTGCTCGAGGTGACGGGTGGTGACGCGTCCGAAGCGCTCGTGCAGGAGCCGACGGTTCACGCGGGCCGCGTTCTCGAAGCCGCTGCGCGAGGGGTCGTTCGCCCCGAGGCCGATGCGGGTGGTCGCCTCCACGAACTTGCTGATGCCGCCCGGTGAGAAGAACAGTTCGGGACTGATCGGTCGGCCGAGGAACATGTCGTCGTTGGAGTAGAGGAAGTGCTCCGACAGCCCCTCGATGCGGTGCAGCTGGCTCTCGACGGCCATGGAGTTGTGCGTCGGCAGGGCGTCGAGGTCGCCGAAGAACTCCTCGCTGCGCACGATGGTGACCTTCGGGTGCTCCGCCAGCCATTCGGGCGCGGGGGAGTCGGTCGCGATGAAGATGCGTCGGATCCAGGGGGCGAAGGTGTGCACGCTGCGGAGGGCGTACTTGAGCTCGTTGATCTGGCGGAAGCGGGCGTCGGAGTCGTCGCCGTCGCCGACGACGTAGCTCTGCATCCGCTTGGCGCGGGCGCGTTGGAACTCCTCGGAGGAGCCGTCCACCCACGAGAAGACGAGGTCGATGTCGAAGGTGACGTCGCTCGCGAGCGCGCCGAACATGTGCTCGAGCGTCCGCCAGCTGCGTCCGTAGCGTTCGACGGTCGTCTCGACGGCCTCGGTGCGGGGCATGTACGTCCGCATGAGGACGTTCTCCACGGGAGCGGTGATCTCCTCGTCGCCGAAGCGCCAGAGTTCGAGCTGCAGGGCGGTCTCCATGCCGTAGCGGAGGCGGCCCAGCGGTTCGATGCGCGGCCGGTAGAGCCGGAACACCTCGGCCTTGCGGGCGCCGGTGAGCAGGCCGTCGGAGAGGAGGTGCGGATCGCCGGCCGGCTTCACCGTCGACATGCGCGCTTTGAGCGGCACGCTGTAGAAGGGCTCGTCGGCGAACGCCTCTGCGAGTGCGGTCTGCAGGCGCTTGCGCAGGGAGCGGTCGACGACGATGACGGGGCGGTCGTGCTCGCCCCGGATGAGGAGGTACTCGATCTCGGCCGCGTCGAGCACGTCGGCGACGGCGAGCAGGTCCTCCACCATCGACTGCTGTGGGGTCAGGTGACCGTTGATGAGGGTGTAGACGCCCTTGCGCTGCACCACGTCGGGGCGGTCGAAGCGCTGCGATCGGGAGCCACCGGTCACGAGGACGAGCTCAGGGGCGGTGGTGAACGGGAGTTCCGGCGGAATCGGGTCCTTCACGGTACTGGTGAAGGCCGTCGGTGCCTGAGTGCCGACGGTTGGCCGCTGGTCGTCGAGTTCGTTCGTGATCGTGTCCGCCTCTGGTCTGCTGGGGAGTGGGTTCCTCGTTATTGTACGGCCGTCGCCCAGGAGCGCTCGCGGCTTGACGGCGACGGGGTCGCAGGCGGCGTCCGGGTACGATTGACCCCATGGTGAGCGTGGCGGAATCCTTGGTGCGCCTGCAGGACCTGGCCTCGTCGCCCGTGGTCGCTCGGGTGGCGTCGGCGTTCGCCGAAGCCGGGTACGAACTGGCCCTCGTCGGCGGACCGGTTCGCGATGCGATGCTCGGTCGCACCGTGAGCGACCTCGACTTCACGTCGAACGCCTCGCCCGACCAGATCCTCGCGGTCCTCAAGCCGATGGCGAGTGCCTGGTGGGACGTCGGCCGCGACTTCGGGACGATCGGCGCGAAGGTCACCGTCACCGACGACGACGGCGTCGAGCACGCCGACACGGTCGAGATCACCACCTACCGGGCCGACGCCTACGACGGCGTGACCCGCAAGCCGGTCGTCGCGTTCGGCGACACCCTCGAAGACGACCTGCGTCGGCGCGACTTCACCGTCAACTCGATGGCGCTCCGCATCCCCGAGATCACCCTCGTCGACCCGTCCGGCGGCGTCGAGGACCTCGTCGCCCACCTGCTGCGGACGCCGAGCTCGCCCGAGGTCTCCTTCGGCGACGACCCGCTGCGCATGCTCCGAGCCGCGCGGTTCGCCTCGCAGCTCGGCTTCCGGCCCACCGACGACGTGATCGAGGCCATGGAGGAGCGTCGCGAGACCATCTCCATCGTGAGCCCAGAGCGCATCCAGGCCGAGCTCGGCAAGCTGCTGGCGACCGACCACCCGCGCGCGGGCCTCGAGCTGCTCGTCGACACCGGCATCGCCGACCTCGTGCTGCCCGAGCTGCCCGCGCTCCGGCTGGAGCCCGACGAGCACCACCACCACAAGGACGTCTACCAGCACTCGCTCACGGTGCTCGAGCAGGCGATCGGCTACGAGCACTCGCGGCACCCCGGTGAGGCGCCCGACCTCGTCCTTCGGTGGGCCGCGCTGCTCCACGACATCGGCAAGCCGGCGACGAAGAAGACCGGCCCCGGCGCAGCCGTCACCTTCTACCACCACGACCTCGTGGGGGCGAAGCTGGCGAAGAAGCGCCTCACCGCGCTCCGGTACGACGGCGACACGATCAAGAGCGTCGCGCGGCTCGTCGAGCTGCACATGCGGTTCTTCGGGTACTCCGAGGGCGTGTGGGCCGACTCCGCGGTGCGGCGCTACGTCCGCGACGCCGGTCCGCTGCTCGAGCGGCTGCACATGCTCGTCCGCGCCGATGTCACGACCCGCAACCGGCGCAAGGCCGACCGCCTCGGCTTCGCCTACGACGACCTCGAACAGCGCATCGTCGAGCTCCAGGAGCAGGAGGAGCTCGAGTCCGTCCGGCCCGACCTCGACGGCAACCGCATCCAGGAGGTGCTGGGCATCGCACCCGGTCGCGAGGTCGGCGAGGCGTACCGCTGGCTGCTGGAGCTGCGTCTCGACGAGGGCCCGCTCGGCGAGGACGAGGCAACTCGTCGCCTCCTCGACTGGTGGTCCTCCCGGTGACAGCCCCACCTGCCCGCGAACTGTCACAAACGCACGGTCAGACGGCGTCACACTGACCGTTTCTGACAGCTCGCGGGCGTTCAGACTGAACTGCTAGCCTCCCTGAGGTTCACGGAACGAAGGATTCTCATGCTCAAGCGCCACGCCGCCCTCGCGATCGCGGCCGCCTCCGCCCTGATGCTGAGCGGTTGCGCCGCCGGATCCACGGAGCGCACGACGGTCACGGTGCGCGTCTGGGATGCCGCCGTCGCCGACGCCTATGAGACCTCGTTCGCCGCCTTCGAGCGAGAGAACCCCGACATCCGTGTCCGCGTCGACGTCGTCGAATGGGCCGACTACTGGACGAAGCTCCGCACCGACGTCGCGGCGGACACCGCTCCCGACGTCTTCTGGTTGAACAACTCCTACCTCGCCGGGTACGCGGACAGCGGGAGCGTCCTCGACGTCGGGCAGACGCTCGGCAAGGACGCCTCGAAGGACTGGGCACCGAGCGTGGTCAGCCAGTTCACCCGGAACGACAAGCTCTGGGCCGTCCCGCAACTGTCCGACGCCGGGATCGCGGTCTACTACAACGCCGACCTCCTCGACGCGGCCGGCGTGAAGCCTGCCGAGCTCGAGGACGCGACCTGGTCGCCCGACGCGACGAAGGACACGTTCCTGCCCCTGGCGAAGAAGCTGACGAAGGACGCGGCCGGGGTCTCGGCCGACCAGCCCGGCTTCAACCCGGCGGCGCCCGCCACCTATGGCACCGGCCTCGGGTACGACCTGCAGGCCGTGCTCCTGCCGTTCATCGGCTCGAACGGCGGGAAGTACCAGGACGGCGACGACTTCGCGTTCAACGACCCGAAGACGAGCGAGTCCGTGAGCTACCTCGTCAACGCGATCAACGGCGCCAAGGTCGCCCCACCGGCCGCCTCCACGAACGCCGACGGTGACTTCTCCCGCGACGCCTTCCTCCAGGGCAAGGTCGCGATGTTCCAGTCGGGGCTCTACAGCCTGAAGGCCGTGCACGACGGCGCCGACTTCCGCTGGGGTGTCGCCGAGCTCCCGGCCGGCCCCGCAGGCAAGGTCAGTGTCACGAACGGGATCGCCGCAGCTGGCAACGCGGCCACCAAGCACCCCGACCAGGTGAAGAAGGTGCTCGCCTGGCTGGGCAGCACCGAGGGCAACGCGCCCGTCGGTGCGTCCGGCTCGGCGGTCCCCGCGGTCACCGCGGCTCAGAAGCAGTACTTCGACTACTGGAAGGGCCAGGACGTCGACGTACAGCCCTTCTTCGACGTGATCGCCGACGAAGCGAAGACCATTGCGCCCCCGACGGGCGCCGGCTACGCGAAGGGACTCGCCGCCTACGACCCGATCTTCAAGGAGATCTTCGCCGGCACGACGCCCGTCGCCGACGGTCTCAAGAAGGCGCAGGAGGCGGCCAACGCCGCCATCAACGACTGAGTCCGGGCGCAGGGCATCGCAGGGCATGATGGACCATCATGCGGATCCTCATCGCGAGTCACCTCGAGCCTGAGTACGTCGAGGCGATCGGCGCCTCCCACCCGGATGTCGAGGTGCTGTACGACCCGACGCTCGTCGCGGTCCCGCAGTACGTCGCCGATCACCGTGGGCCGGCACCCGAGCTGTCCGCAGCGGACCAGCAACGGTAGGCGGACATGCTCGCCCGGGCGGACGTCGCGTTCGACTTCGACTGGCAGGACCCGGCGGCACTGCCGGAGCGCGCCCCGAACCTGAGATGGATCCAGGCGACGAGCGCCGGCATCGGTGCGTTCATGCGCCGGACCGGACTCGACCGCAGCGGCATCGCCGTCACGACGGCGGGCGGTGTGCACGCTGTCCCACTCGCCGAGTTCGCCCTCACCGGGGCGCTCTTCGTCGTGAAGGGTGTTCCGTTCCTCCAGCGACGGCAGCGGGAGCGCCGGTTCGAGCGGTACACGACCAGGCAGCTCGCCGGGATGCGCGTCACCGTCGTCGGCGTCGGCGGCATGGGGTCGAACGTGGTGCGGACCTTCGACGCCATCGGCGCACGGGTGACCGCGGTGGGTCGGGTCGGTGGCACCTATGAGCTCCCCGACGGCGTCGAGCTGAGCGATGTGGACCGGCTCGACGAGGTGCTGCCGGGCACCGACGTGCTCGTCCTCTGCACGGCGCTCACGCCCGAGACCGAGAACCTCATCGACGCCGACCGGATCGCGCTCCTGCCCGACGGCGCCGCCATCGTCAACATCTCCCGTGGGCAGGTCGTCGATGAGGACGCGCTGATCGAGGCACTTCAGTCGGGCAAGCTCGGTGGCGCGGCGCTCGACGTCTTCCGCGAGGAGCCGCTGCCTGCGGACTCCCCGCTCTGGGACCTCGACAACGTGCTCATCTCGCCCCACTCGGCGTCCACGGTCGAGAGCGAGAACGCGACGCTCACGGCACTGTTCATCGAGAACCTCGCCCGCTACCGCGCAGGCGGACCGCTGCTGAACCGGTTCGAGGCCGAGCGCGGGTACTGACCGACCCCGGTCATCGGGGCGTCGAGCCCGGGATCTCGGTGGCGTCCGAACCAGGCGAAACGCGCGGTCATTGCGCTACAGATGTCGCTCGCGCACGTTTCGTGCTCGTAACGAATCTGCACCGGAAGCCTTCTCGGTTTGAGGGATTTGTTCGGAGCGTGCTGTAATCCTCTACAAGCACGTGCGAAGAACCTGCACACAGCCGTGCCGTCTCTCACACACAGAAAATGAGGTCGACATCAATGTCATCCCCACGTAGTGGATTCCGGAAGAGCGCCGTCGCGCTCGCGGGTCTGTCCATCACCGCCCTCGCCCTCGCCGGCTGCGCCGCCGGTGGCAGCGGCTCCAGCAGCGGTGCCAGCGGCACGATCGTCATCGGCACGACCGACAAGGTCACGACGCTCGACCCGGCCGGATCCTACGACAACGGCTCCTTCGCCGTCATGAACCAGGTCTACCCCTTCCTCCTGAACACGCCGTACAACAGCCCGGACGTCGAGCCCGACATCGCCGAGTCGGCCGAGTTCACCTCGCCGACCGAGTACACGGTGAAGCTCAAGAAGGGCCTCAAGTGGGCCAACGGCAACGACCTCACCTCGTCCGACGTGAAGTTCAGCTTCGACCGTCAGCTCGCCATCGCCGACGACAACGGCCCGTCGTCGCTCCTCGGCAACCTCGAGAAGACCGATGCGCCCGACGACCTCACCGTCGTCTTCACGCTGAAGACCGAGAACGACCAGACCTTCCCGCAGGTGCTCTCGAGCCCCGTCGGTCCGATCGTCGACGAGGACGTCTTCTCCGCCACCGAGGTCACGCCCGACAACGACATCGTCAAGGGCAAGGCGTTCGCCGGCCAGTACACGATCGACAGCTACAAGTTCAACGAGCTCATCTCGTACAAGAAGTACGCCGACTACCAGGGCCTCCTCGGCGAGGCGAAGAACGACACCGTCAACGTGAAGTACTACACCGACGAGTCCAACCTGAAGCTCGACGTCAAGCAGGGCAACATCGACGTCGCATCGCGCAGCCTCTCCGCGACCGACATCGAAGACCTGAAGAAGGACAAGAACGTCAAGGTCGTCGACGGCCCCGGTGGCGAGATCCGCTACTTCGTCTTCAACTTCGACACGATGCCCTACGGAGCGACCACCGCTGACGCCGACGCCGCGAAGGCGCTCGCCGTCCGCCAGGCCGCTGCCGACCTGATCGACCGCGCTGCGATCGCCAAGGACGTCTACAAGGACACGTACACCCCGCTCTACTCCTACGTGCCCGCCGGCCTGACCGGTGCCACCGAGTCCCTCAAGGGCCTCTACGGCGACGGCGACGGCGGCCCGGATGCCGCGAAGGCCAAGGAGACGCTCGAGGCAGCCGGTGTGACCGTTCCGGTCGCGCTCAACCTCCAGTACAACGGTGACCACTACGGTTCCGGCTCCGGCGACGAGTACGCGCTCATCAAGGATCAGCTCGAGGCCGACGGTCTGTTCACCGTCAACCTGCAGCAGACCGAGTGGGTGCAGTACTCGAAGGACCGCACGACGGACGTCTACCCGGCGTACCAGCTGGGTTGGTTCCCGGACTACTCCGACGCGGACAACTACCTGACGCCGTTCTTCGCCACGGACAACTTCCTCGCGAACCACTACGACAACCCGGCCGTCAACGACCTCATCAACGAGCAGCGCTCGACGACGGACGCGGACGCACGGACCAAGCTCATCGAGCAGATCCAGGACACGGAGGCGGCCGACCTGTCGACCATCCCGCTGCTCCAGGGCGCTCAGGTGGCGGTCGTCGGCAAGGACATCGAGGGCACCGTCCTCGATGCGTCGTTCAAGTTCCGCTACGCGCCCATCACCAAGGGCTGAGTAGCCTGACCAACTGATATCCGACTATGGTGAGTCGGACGTCGCGATCGGGGTGGCTCCACAGAGCCGCCCCGATCGTCTGTCCGGGCTCTACCGAGTCGGTGATCGAGGAGGATCCACTGCAATGACGGCAGCTGTCGCAACCCCACCCCCCAAGGCGGCCAGACGTTCCGGAGGTGGCGGACTCTGGCGGTACCTCGTCATCCGCTTCCTGCTGATCATCCCGACGGTGTTCATCCTCGTCACCATGGTCTTCTTCCTGATGCGCCTGACCGGTGACCCGATCACCGCGGCGCTCGGAGGTCGCCTCCCAGCCGACCAACTTGCGGAACGCATCAGCGCCGCCGGCTACGACCGGCCGCTCTTCGTCCAGTACTTCGAGTTCCTCGGACAGATCGCCGTCGGCAACTTCGGCACGACGATCTCCGACAACCGGCCGGTCATCGAGGTCCTCCTCACGTACGGCTCCGCGACCCTCGAACTCGCGATCTACGCCCTCATCGTCGCGTTCATCGTCGGCATCCCGCTCGGCATGCTCGCCGCCGCGCGCCGCGACCGCTGGCAGGACGCGGGCCTCCGCGTCTTCGCGATCCTCAGCTACGCCACCCCGGTGTTCTTCGCCGGCCTGCTGCTCAAGCTGATCTTCTCCGTCTGGCTCGGGATCCTCCCGGTCGCCGGTCGAGCGAGCACCGGCACCGAGCTGACGCTCCAGACCATCTCCAACCCGTCCGGCATCTACCTGATCGACGCGATCCGCCTCGGCGACCCGACGGCGATCAGCGACGTCCTCGCCCACGCGGTGCTCCCGGCGATCGCCCTCGGCCTGCTGACGGCAGGCGTCTTCCTGCGGCTGGTCCGCACCAACGTCATCGGCACGCTCGGTTCCGGCTACGTCGACGCGGCCCGGTCGCGCGGCGTCAGCGAGTTCCGGCTCGTGACGAAGCACGCCTACCGTCCGGCGCTCATCCCGATCATCACGGTCATCGGCCTGCAGATCGCGCTCCTCCTCGCGGGCGCGGTCCTCACCGAGACGACCTTCGAATGGAAGGGCCTCGGCTTCATGCTGAGCGAGTACCTCAAGGCGCGTGACTTCGTCGCCGTCCAGGGGATCGTCGCGCTGCTGGCCGTCATCGTCGCCCTGACCAACTTCATCGTCGACATCATCGCGGCGATCATCGACCCGAGGGTGAGGTACTGAGCATGAGTGCTCCGACAGCCACCACCGCCGTGCAGACCGCGCCAGCGAAGCGTCCGCTGCGCGACCGCCTGCCCGTCGTCAAGCAGTTCCGCCAGTCGGTCGGGCTGCAGCGGGCGATGCTCGTCATCGGTCTCGTCGTCACGGGCGTGTTCGTGCTCATCGCGATCCTCGCGCCGCTCGTCGCGCCCTACCGGTTCAACCAGCTGCGCGGCGACGACGGTTCGTTCGGTACGCAGCAGGCGCCGAACGCGACGAACCTCCTCGGCACGACCGTCGGCGGGTACGACGTCCTGTCCCGCGTGCTCTGGGGCGCCCAGACCGCGCTCTTCGTCATCGTGTCCGCGATCATCCTGTCGATCTTCATCGGCGTCCTGCTCGGGCTCGTCGCCGGGTACTTCGGTGGCTGGCTCGACCGCGTGCTCGTGGTCGTATGCGACGCGGTCTACGCCTTCCCGTCGCTGCTGCTCGCGATCGTCATGTCGATCGTCATCAGCCGCGGCCAGTCGAGCCTCTGGGGTGGCATCCTCGCCGCCGCGATCTCGATCACCGTGGTCTTCATCCCGCAGTACTTCCGGGTGATCCGCTCCGAGGTCGTGCGCATCAAGAGCGAGGCGTTCGTCGAGTCGGCGAAGGTCATCGGTGCGTCGAGCTCCCGCATCATGTTCCGTCACGTGCTGCGGAACGCGACGCGGACCCTGCCGCTCATCATCACCCTCAACGCCTCCGAGGCCATCCTCACGCTCGCGGGGCTCGGCTTCCTCGGGTTCGGCATCGAGCCGACCGCGGCCGCCGAGTGGGGCTACGACCTCAACCGGTCCGTCTCCGACGTCACGAGCGGCATCTGGTGGACCGCGCTGTTCCCCGGCCTCGCGATCGTGCTCGTCGTGCTCGGCATCACGCTCGTCGGTGAGAGCCTCAACGACCTGTCCGACCCGCGTCTGCGCAGCCGTCGTCGGGTCGGCGCGTCGAGTGGATCGGTCGCCGCGACGTCGAGCATCACGACCACCGGTGGCACGCCCGACAGCCCCGGTGGCGCCGGGATGATGGACGCCGAGTCGCTGGGAGCCGTGAGCGACGCCGCGGCGGACAGCGATCTGGAGAACCGACGAGAGGACGAGCGCTCATGAGCCAGTCGACGCCGACCACCGGTCCACGCGACCTCGGCACCAAGGACATCGTCAGCATCCGCGACCTCGGGGTCTCGTTCTCGACCGACGCCGGCGCGGTGAAGGCGATCAACGACATCTCGCTGTCGGTCGCACCGCGCGAGATCGTCGCGATCGTCGGCGAGTCCGGTTCGGGCAAGACGGTCACCGCGAAGACGATCCTGGGTCTCCTCCCCGAGACGGCGACCGCGTCGGGTGCGGTCGTGCTGCGCTCCCGCGACGGCTCGACGGAGCAGGACGTCGTCACGGCGTCGGCGGAGCAGCTGCGGTCCATCCGCGGTAGCGACGCGGCGATGGTGTTCCAGGAACCGTCGACCGCGCTCAACCCCGTCTACAAGGTGGGCTGGCAGATCGCCGAAGGTCTCCGCGCGCACGGGTCGTACACGAAGGCCGAGGCGCGGGCCAAGGCCATCGACATCCTGCGTCGCGTCGGCATCCCGGAGCCGGAGGAGCGGGTCGACTACTTCCCGCACCAGTTCTCCGGCGGACAGAAGCAGCGCATCGTCATCGCGATGGCGCTCGTGCTCGACCCCGGACTGATCGTGGCCGACGAGCCGACGACCGCGCTCGACGTCACGGTGCAGGCGGAGATCCTCGACCTCCTGCGTCGGTGCCGCGACGAGTTCGGGACGGCCATCGTCCTCATCACCCACAACATGGGCGTCGTCGCCGACCTCGCCGACCGCGTCGTGGTCATGTACCAGGGCGACATCGTCGAGGAGGCTCCCGTCCAGGAGCTGTTCTCCTCACCGAAGGCCGAGTACACGAAGAAGCTCCTGTCGTCTGTGCCGCACGTCGGCCGCGGCAAGAGCTCCGCGCCGGCCGAGGTCGAGCGCGGGAAGCAGCTGCAGCTCGGTGAGCCGGTGGTGGTCGCGAAGGGGCTCGAGATCGAGTACCCCGGCCGCTTCGGTCGTGCCGGGTTCCGGGCGGTCAAGGGCATCGACTTCACGATCCACGCGGGCGAGGTCCTCGGCCTGGTGGGGGAGTCGGGGTCCGGCAAGACCACGATCGGCCGCGCGATCGCCGGGCTCACCAAGGTGACCGGCGGCTCGCTGTCGGTGCTCGGTGTGGAGATGAACCGGGTGAAGGAGCGCGAGTTCGCCCCGAAGCGCCGTGAGATCGGGTTCGTGTTCCAGGACCCGGCGACGAGCTTCAACCCGCTGCTCACGATCGCGGAGTGCGTGGCGGAGCCGCTCATCGTGCACGGGCGCTTCGGCGACGCACGCGCGGCCCGGCGCCGGGTGGACGAGCTCCTCGAAGCGGTCCAGCTGCCGAAGGCGTTCGGCGACCGGTTCCCGCACGAGCTCTCCGGAGGGCAGCGGCAGCGCGCTTCGCTCGCGCGGGCGTTGGCGCTCGAACCGGCACTGCTGGTCGCCGACGAACCGACCTCGGCACTCGACGTGTCGGTGCAGGCTCGCGTGCTGGAGCTCTTCGCCGAGCTGCAGCGTGAGTTCGGGTTCGCGTCGCTGTTCATCAGCCACGACCTCGCGGTGGTGGACATCCTCGCCGACCGCATCGTCGTGCTGTATCGCGGCGACATCGTCGAGGAGGGGCCTGGCTCAGCGGTGCTCGGTGCGCCGAGCGACGTCTACACGCGTCGTCTCCTCGCGTCGCTCCCCGTGCCAGACCCGGCCGAGCAGGCCGTCCGTCGCGAGGAGCTCAAGCGCCTCCGCGCCTGACCTTCACCCCCCGGTCACTGAGCCTGTCGAAGGGCCCGGTCCCTGAGCCTCACCCCCCGGTCCCTGAGCCTCACCCCCCCCCGGTCACTGAGCTTGTCGAAGTGCGCCCTTCGACAAGCCCAGGGACCGGGATGGAGTTCAGGGACCGCGTCGGTTCGGGCCCCGACCTCAGCCGAGCTTGACGGCGGTGCCGTAGGCGACGACCTCCTGGTAGTTCTGGCCGACCTCGGCCGCGTCGAACCGCATCGCGAGCACCGCGTCGGCTCCGAGGGCGGTGGCGGCCTCGATGAGTCGCTGCTTCGCCTCCTCGCGGCTCTCAGCGAGCTGCTTGGTGAGCCCGGAGAGCTCACCGCCCAGCAGTGCCTTGAAGTTGGCGCCGAGTTGCACGCCCGCGTTGCGTGCACGGACCGTGAGTCCGGTCACCTCGCCCAGCACCTCGGTGACCTGGCGGCCGGGGACATCGTTCATCGTCGAGATCAGCATGCTCGCAGTCTGGCACCGCTGCGCCCGCCCCCGTAGGGGGGATGTCCCGGTCTCCCGGGCCTCACCGCGGTCACCGACCTTTCCCCGGTCACCGACCTTTCCCGGTCACTGAGCTTGTCGAAGTGCAAGCACGGTGGCGCCTGACCCTTCGACAGGCTCAGGGGCCCTTGATATCGTGCGCCGAGGATGTCGAGGCGGCTGACACGAGGGCAATCTAATATATCTGTATGTCGAACCCTGAATCGCCGATCACCACGCACGGCCCGCGGCCGCTCCAGATCCGCCAGGGTCTCACGGCCGGATCGATCGTCGCCGCGTTCCTGACGATCACCATCGGCGTCCGAGCGGGCTTCGGCGTCGCCGAGTATCTCGGCTCGGCGCTCTGTTTCGCCGAGCTGCTTCTCGCGGC
The DNA here is from genome assembly GCF_014841395.1 of Plantibacter sp. CFBP 13570. Classification (NCBI taxonomy): domain Bacteria; kingdom Bacillati; phylum Actinomycetota; class Actinomycetes; order Micrococcales; family Microbacteriaceae; genus Plantibacter; species Plantibacter sp. CFBP 13570. The sequence continues at coordinate 142,887 of NZ_JACYTW010000001.1, forward strand.
GTACCTGGTCATGACGCGGGTGAACCTGGCCCGCGGCCGGAGGCGCTGAACGCCCGAGTGCTGCCCGCACGAGACCCGTATGGAACGAGTGATTCCGTCCGGGTCTCGTTTCTCCAGCGAGAGGTCGCGTCGGGCGAGGTCGGCGGGTGACGGCAGACTGGGGTGGTGCACATCGTCCTCCAGCAGCTCGACGGCGCCCGCGTGCGCGTCGTGCACCTCGAGGACCACCCCACTCCGTCCGGTGAACCAGCTCCGGTCTCCGAGACCACCATCGCGCGCGCCGACCTCGCGGCCTTCGTCCGGCGTCTCGAAGCCGAGCCGAACCCGCCGCGCTGGGTCTGGGACGACACCACGCTCTGGTACCCGGCGCTCCTCGCCGCGGGTGTCCGGGTGGCCCGCTGCGTCGACCTCCGGCTCTCCCACAACCTCCTCCGCAACGCCGCCTTCACCGCCGACTCCGCCCTCGCGACGGCTCCGGCCGGCCCGTGGGACGAGGTCCTCGACCCGCGCGTCGCCCAGCGTGCGGAGGCCGTCGGGACCCTCTTCGACCTCGACCTCCCAGGCGGCGAACGCGATCCCGTCGCCGAGTTCACGCTCCAGCGTGATGCCGTCGACGGCGCGACACCGCAGGGACGCTCGCAGCTCGGACTCCTCCTCGCCGCCGAGTCCGCCGGTGCCCTCATCGCCACGGAGATGACCTTCGCCGGTCTCCCGTGGGACGCCGAGGCCCACGACCGCATCCTCGCCGACGCCCTCGGCCCCAAGGTGCCGCCCGGTGTCCGTCCGGCGAAGCTGGCCGCGGTCCTCGAGGAGGTCAAGGCCGCCCTCGGGGTGCAGGACCTCAGCCCCGAGTCGCCTGGCGAACTCCTCAAGGCCCTGCAGCGTGCCGGCATCAACGCGACGTCCACCCGGCAGTGGGAGCTGCAGGAGATCGAGCACCCCGTCATCGAGCCACTGCTCCGGTACAAGAAGTTGTCGCGTCTCCTCACCGCGAACGGTTGGACGTGGGTCGAGACCTGGGTGAAGGACGGACGCTTCCGTCCCACCTACGTTCCCGGCGGGGTCGTCACCGGCCGCTGGGCGTCCGACGGTGGCGGTGCCCTCCAGCTGCCGCACCAGGTCCGCGGTGCCGTCCTCGCGGACGAGGGGTGGCGCTTCGTCGTCGCCGACGCCGCCCAGCTCGAGCCACGCATCCTCACCGCGATGTCCGGCGACCGCGCGATGGCCGATGCCGGACGCGGCGTCGACCTCTACCAGGGCATGGTCGACGTCGGCGCGGTCGACACCAGACCACACGCGAAGATCGCGATGCTCGGTGCCATGTACGGCGCGACGACGGGGGAGAGCGGGCGCCTCCTGCCCCGGCTCACGCGGGCGTTCCCTCGGGCGATCGAGTTCGTCGAGACGGCCGCCAGGGCCGGTGAACGCGGCGAGCGGGTCAGCACCCGACTCGGTCGGACCTCTCCGCTCCCCGGTGCCGACTGGCGGGAGATCCAGTCGGCCGCCTCGATGGAGGGGGCGAACGCCGCCGCGACCCAACGCGCCCGCATGGAGGCGCGCAGCTGGGGTCGCTTCACGCGCAACTTCGTCGTGCAGGGCACTGCCGCCGAATGGGCGCTGTGCTGGATGGCCGGCCTCCGGACGCGGTTGCAGGCGCTCGCCGCAGAGACGGTCGGTCCGGCGGCCGCGCTCACCGAGTCGGCCCACCTCGTCTTCTTCCTCCACGACGAGATCGTCGTCCACTGCCCCGAGCACCAGACCGAGAGGGTCGTGGCCCTCGTTCGTGAGGCGGCTGCGGAGGCCGGTCGCCTGATCTTCGGCACCGCGCCGGTCGAGTTCCCGGTCACCACCGCCGTCGTCACCTCCTACGCCGACGCCAAGTAGCCCGCGAACTGTCAGTAGATGCGGGTGTGCGCGGCTCGCACTGTTCCGAAGTGACAGTTCGCGAGCTGGGACGGGCTCAGCCGCCGGTGATCGCCCGGACCGCGTCGCCGATGATGAGGTACCACCCGTAGACGGCGAGGGCGAGACCGATGAGCCACCACCATCCCGTCCGCCGGGACAGACGTCTGCCCTGCCCGGCCACCCCTCGGGGCGGACGGATCAGCGGGAACGAACCCGGCATCGTCGCCGCGTCGACCGGTTCCAGTCGGCGATCCCGCCAACGCTCCCACTGCGTGATGCGCTCGGTCAGGATGTCGACGACCGACATCAGCCACGTCCACACCTCGGGGTCGAGGGTCGAGAGGTCCTTCGGCGAGTAGAGGAAGAGGTGGTCGTCGACGATCTCGACATCGAGCTCGGCCACCGTGTCGATGAACCTCGCCATGATGTCGGGCGTGAAGAGGTACAGGGCGTCGGTCTCGTACCCGCGCGGGCAATACAGCTCGAAGTGGCGGTCGAAGTCGCCTTCGAGTGAGAGTCGCTGATCCTTGGCGTAGGTGACGGGCAGACGGGGGTGCAGGAGCGAGTTGTTGCCGACGGCGTCCAAGACGATGTGGGGGAGCGCCACCGGCAGCCGGAGTGCCACATACCCCCAGCGGTGCTCCTTGCGATTCCGCCCCGAACCGACGATCGTGCGCAGGTTCCCGACGGACAACGGCGACCTGCCGCCCCGCCACAGCAGGTCCCTGACCACGCTCGTCCCACCCATCGTGAAGATGAGCCCGGGCAGCGCCACCGGTATGGCGAACGGTCGGTAGCTCAGGCCGTTCGCCCGCGCGAACCGGTCCAGCCGGTACTGGCGGACGCCATTGCGTCGTCGGACCGTGCGCACCAGCAGGACGAGCATGCCGACGGGCAGTGCGAGGTAGGGCAGGAGGATCAGGGCCGACCAGTCCCATGGCTCGTCCGGCATCGAGCCGTCTTCGAGCACGAACCACCAGGCGGAGAGGAAGAGGACCGGCAGCACCGCCAGCACGACGGCGGGCCAGATCGCGGCCATGAGTGGTGGACGGACCTCGCCCGGGAGGCCCGCGCGGTACTCGCGGAGTGCGCGTCGGTCGATCCGTTCCGTGAGTGGTCGCGTGTCCAGCGTCGAGGTTCGAGTCGTCGGAGCGGTCATCGCACGTGCGGTGTTCCGTGGGGTACGGGCGCGGGCGTCCGGCCAGGGCGGTTCGCGGCGACCGTGAGCGCCCGGCCGGCCGCGTGCACGAGGGCCTCGAGCGGTCCGCGACGCTTGGTGAGGGCGATGATCCAGCCGAGGAGGAGCGCGCCGGCGACGTGGATGAGCCAGAGCTGCGGGCTCGAGATGAGCCACGCCGTGTCGGCATACGTCCCCACGATCGCGGCGATCAAGGCGCCCACCGACGCCATGAAGACGTGCGCCGAGTAGACGGTGAGCGGCGCGGCCCCGGCCCCGGTCGCCGGCAGGAGTGCGAGCGACCAGCCGCGGTTCAGGACCGTACCGAGCGCCAGGCACGGGCCGATGACGACCGCCGCGATCCCGATCGTGAAGACGAGGTCGAGCGTGGTGCCCGAGTGCGGGGCGCGGGCGACGAGCCACCAGAAGGACTCCGTGGGGCTCGTGCCGTACATCCCTTCGGCGAGGGCGTCCTCGACGGCGGTGATCGTCGTCGGATCGGGCTCGAGGCCGCCGGTCCAGGCGCGTGCGATGCCCTGGACGCCGCCGACGGGACCGAGGAGCAGGGCGGCGAGGCGATCTGCGGCGATGGCGACGACGAGTCCGATCGCCGCAAGCCGGAGTGCGAAACGCCGCAGGGTCCCGTTCGCCCGAGCATCCACGAGCAGCCGACCGACCGCCATCCCGACGAGGACGTAGACGATCCAGGTGAGCGCCGGGTACACCCCGGTGAGGAGCAGCCCGCGGGCGAACCCGCCACTCGAGACGTCGAACCAGGATGCACTGCCGATCTCGGGGGAGTCCACGCCACTGAGCGGCACACGGAGCGCCTGCGAGCAGATCGGCCAGACCACCGCCCAGACGGCTGCGGCGATCAGCAACGTGCGCGGACGCCACGTGACGGCCGGGATCGCGAGCCAGAAGGTCACGCCGTAGTACGCGATGATCACGTAGATGCCACCGGGCAGGACGCCGAGGGTGAGGCCGAGGACGAGCAGGGCGAAGCCGCGTCCGAAGAGGTTGAGGCGCGCCGAGGCAGGGGAGCCGGCGGCGAGGTCGCGGCGGCTCGTGAGCACGATCCCGATCCCGGCCAGCACGGCGAACAGGGCCGCGGCCTTGCCTGACAACACTTCCGTGATCGGCGTGTGTCCACCGGTCGCGATGTCGAACGCCCAGACGTGCGTGGCCATCATGCCGATGAGCGCGAGGAACCGCGCGAGGTCGAGACCGATCAGTCGGTCGGCGCGCTGTCGGCTGGCTGGGCTGCTCATCGGGTCCAGCATCCCACGCGTGGCGGCTCTGCGACAGGCCCGCGGTGGCGGTACGGGCTCCCGTCCGGTACGCTGTGAAGGTTGCCCGGGTGCGTCCGCTCTGTTCTCACCCGATCGCAACGATGCTTACACCCTCCTGCCACAGAAAGTCTGTGGCCGTTCGAGTCCGAAGGAGGTGGGTTAGTGACGCATCAGTACGAACTCATGGTCATCCTCGACCCCGAGATTGACGAGCGCACGGTTGCACCGAGCCTCGACAAGTTCCTCAACGTCATCCGCAACGATGGTGGAACCATCGACAAGGTCGACATCTGGGGCCGTCGTCGTCTCGCTTACGAGATCAACAAGAAGACCGAAGGCATCTACGCCGTCGTGGACTTCACTGCATCGAGCGCTGCCACGCAGGAGCTCGACCGCCAGCTGAAGCTCTCCGAGGCCGTCATGCGCACCAAGGTGCTGCGTGCCGAAGAGGCCATCGCTCAGGTCGCCACCGAGACGAAGCGCAGCGAAGAGAAGGCCGCCCGCAAGGCTGCCGCCAAGCCCGCTGCTGCTGTCGCCGCGGCTCCCAAGGCAGACGCGGCTCCGGCCGCGGCTGAGACCAAGGAAGCCTAGGGCTCATGGCCGGCGAGACCGTCATCACCGTGGTGGGCAACCTGACCAGCGATCCGGAACTGCGTTTCACGCAGAACGGCCTGGCTGTCGCCAACTTCACCATCGCTTCCACGCCGCGCAACTTCGATCGCGCGACGAACGAATGGAAGGACGGCGAAGCGCTGTTCCTGCGCGCGAGCGTCTGGCGTGAATTCGCCGAGCACGTGGCCGGATCGCTCACCAAGGGAAGCCGTGTCATCGCGACCGGGCGTCTCAAGCAGCGTTCCTACGAGACGAAGGAAGGCGAGAAGCGGACTTCGATGGAACTCGAAGTCGACGAGATCGGCCCTTCGCTCCGGTACGCGACCGCGACCATCAGCCGTGCACCCTCGGGTGGCGGCGGCGGTGGTCAGCAGCGCGGCGGCGGAGCTCCGCAGGTGCAGCAGAACGAGCCCTGGGCTCAGAGCGCACCCGCAGCTTCCGGCGGCAACGGCGGTGCAGATGCCTGGAACACTCCGGGCAGCTACAGCGACGAGACCCCCTTCTAAACAGATTCGATCGGTCCGGTTCTGCCGGCTAGCCGATCACTCCATTCACACGCAAAGGAACAACCATGGCTGGAAAGTCGAGCGGCGATCGCCGCAAGCCTGCCCGCGGTGCTAAGGGCGGCAAGAACGTCGCTCCCGCGAAGGCGATCCGCGTTGGTGTCATCGATTACAAGGATGTCGCCACGCTTCGCAAGTTCATCTCCGAGCGGGGAAAGATCCGCGCTCGTCGTATCACCGGTGTCAACGTCCAGGAGCAGCGACTCATCGCACGTGCGGTCAAGAACGCACGCGAGATGGCGCTCCTGCCCTACGCCGGCTCTGGCCGCTAGGAGGCGCCGCACATGTCGAAAGTGATTCTGACGCACGAGGTCTCCGGCCTCGGCTCCGCTGGTGACGTCGTCGACGTCAAGAACGGCTACGCTCGTAACTTCCTCGTGCCCCAGGGTTTCGCGACCCCGTGGACCCGCGGTGGCGAGAAGCAGGTCGAGCAGATCAAGTCGGCCCGCGCTGCGCGCGAGCACGCCACGATCGAAGAGGCCCAGGACCTGAAGGCTCGCCTCCAGGCCACCAAGGTCAAGCTCACGGTCAAGACGGGTGGCGAAGGCCGTCTGTTCGGTTCCGTGAAGCCTGCCGACATCGCGAAGGCCGTGGCGGAAGCCGGGCTGGGCGAGGTCGACAAGCGCAAGATCGAGATCCACACCCCGATCAAGTACGTCGGCGAGCACGAGGCCACCATCAGCCTCCGCGACGAGATCGTCGCCACGATCACCCTTCAGGTGGTCGCGGCCAAGTAGTACCCGCCGTGCGATGTCGGGCCTTCGGGTCCGGCGCCACATGCACGTCGTGATGAGCGCGATGGCGGTGGACCGAGAGGTCTACCGCCATCGCGTTTTTCTGTGCCCAGAACGGGGGCGAGGCGTCGCTCCGACACCTGTGTGCTACACCTGTTTCGCCCTCTGCGTCAAGCAAGTTGTACACAGGCGACCCCCGTTCTCCCCAACGTTCGACACAGGATCGAAAGAACTTTCCACACACAGCCTGTGGAATCAGAATCACCTGGTCAGAGGCGTATTGCGTGGCAGAAAAACTTCTCTCTCCACAGGGTTTCCCACAGCTTGTGCACACGACACGCGGCGTTTCCCCCGATCTCTCCACAGAGTTATCCACAGGCAGAGTTGGTTGTGGAGACGAGTGGCCCTATCGTGAGTCATCGGCGTCTCGGAACAGCCGGACGAGCAGGCTGAGCAGCCCTCGTCCGTAGCCCTCGAGCGCCCCGCAGGGCCCGTGCGTGTCGCATGCTCCTGCTACACCTGAGTCGTCACCACCCGCACCACCCGAGTCCACATCGAGAAGGGATGTCCACTTGTCGATCGCTCACCTCAACCGCTCCGAAGGCGGCGGATCGTACGACGAGCCGCGCGGCAACGAGCGGGTCCCTCCGCACGACCTCCTCGCGGAGCAGAGTGCACTCGGCGGCATGCTGCTGTCGAAGGACGCGGTCGCCGACGTGGTCGAGACGCTCCGTGGCGTGGACTTCTACATCCCGAAGCATGAGGTCATCTACGACGCCCTGCTGACGCTGTACTCGCACGGTGAGCCCACCGACGTCATCACCGTCACCGACGAGCTCGTCAAGACGGGCGAGCTGTCCCGCGCCGGTGGAGCTGACTACCTCCACACGCTGACGAGCCTCGTGCCGACCGCGGCGAACGCCGGCTACTACGCCCGCATCGTCGCGGAGCGCGCGCTGCTGCGTCGTCTCGTCGAGGCTGGCACCCGCATCGTGCAGATGGGCTATGCGGCCGAGGGTGAGGCCGTGGAGCTCGTCAACTCCGCCCAGGCCGAGATCTACGCCGTCTCCGGTAACCAGGAGGTCGAGGACTACGTCCCGCTGACCGACGCGGTGAGTGCCGCGATCGACGAGATCGAGGCCGCCAAGCACACCGATGGTTCCATGACCGGCGTGCCGACGGGCTTCCGCGAGCTCGACGAACTGACGAACGGTCTGCACCCGGGTCAGCTCATCATCGTCGCCGCCCGACCCGCTATCGGTAAATCCACGCTCGCGCTCGACTTCGCCCGTGCAGCCTCGGTTCACTACAACCAGCCGTCGATCTTCTTCTCGCTCGAGATGGGGCGCAGCGAGATCGCGATGCGTCTCATGAGCGCGGAGGCGTCCGTGCCGCTGCAGCTCATGCGTAAGGGCACGGTGGACTCGCAGGACTGGACGAAGATCGCGCAGGTGCGTGGCCGCATCAACGACGCACCGCTCTACATCGACGACAGCCCGAACATGACGCTCGTCGAGATCCGCGCGAAGTGCCGTCGGCTCAAGCAGCGCGTGGGGCTGAAGATGGTCGTCATCGACTACCTGCAGCTGCTGACGTCCGGTAAGCGTGTCGAGAGCCGTCAGCAGGAGGTCTCGGAGTTCTCCCGTGCGCTGAAGCTCATGGCGAAGGAGCTCCAGGTCCCCGTCATCGCGCTGTCACAGCTGAACCGTGGTGCTGAGCAGCGTGCCGACAAGATGCCGGCGCTGTCCGACCTCCGTGAGTCGGGCTCGATCGAGCAGGATGCCGACATGGTGGTGCTCCTGCACCGCGAGTCCGCCTACGAGAAGGACAGCCCGCGAGCCGGCGAGGCCGACCTCATCATCGCCAAGCACCGTAACGGTCCGACGCGCACGATCACCGTCGGCTTCCACGGGCACTTCTCGCGCTTCGCCGACATGGCGCCGGGGATGTAGTGTGAACGCTCAACGCAAAGTGTCGCTTCGCAACCTAAAGCGTCGCTTTCTGTTCGGAGCGACACTTTAGGCTGCGAGAACGCTCCGGTGGCGGCTTGGTGGCGGTGAGACCCTCCGAGGTGCAGTGCAGCCATCTGAGCGTTGCTGAAGGGTGGCTACTGGCTGCTGCGGGCCGTCTCCGATGCGTTCGAGGTGAACCGGTGAGTCCCAGATCCTACTTCTGTCGAGATTTCTCCGAACACGATGTCCGCCCGGACGCCGGGGGGTACTTCGACGGTGAGGGAGACCGCTCCGGTGTCGTCACGAGCCCAGGCCGACGACGCACGGCCGAACGGGGTGTCGATCGTGACCGCGGCGGAGGTCAGGCCCCCGCCGATGATGGGGGCGATGCGGAGGCGGGCGTATCCAGGAGCTGCGGGCGCGAGGCCGGCTATGCGCTCCTGCAGGAATGCGGCGACGGCACCGAATGCGTAGTGGTTGTGTGATGCTTCGGGTTCGCCCTCCTTGTAGCCGGCCCAGGTCTCCCAGGTGGTCGTTGCTCCGCGTTCGACGGCCTGCAGCCAGGATGGGGCGCTGGTCTGGAGCAGGATGCTCAGAGCGACGTCGGGGTGGCCGGTGTTGACGAGTGTGTCGAGGAGCATCGGTGTGCTCAGGAATCCGGTGGCCAGGTGGTTCCCTGCCTGCTGGACGAGTCCGACGAGGCGGGTAGCCGCTCGGTCGCGGTGCTGTGGTTCCAGGAGGTCGAACGCGAGGGCGCGGACGTAGTCGTCCTGCCGGTCGTCACCGATGCGCCCTCCGCCGTCGGCCACGAAGGCGGCCCGCCAGGCGGAGCTGGCGTTCTCGGCCAGGGTGGCGTAGCGATGGGAATCCGCGTCTTCGCCCAGGACGTCGGCGATCCGGGACAGGAGTCGTGCGGAGTGGGCGAGGTAGGCCGTTGCGACGCTGGTGCGTCGTCCGAGGAAGTTCCCGGGCATCTCCGACGCGAGAGATTCTCCGGGTCGGAGCCACTCTCCCCAGTGATAGCCGGTGTCGACGACGTACCGCTCGAGTTGTCCGACGCCGCGCCGCAACCTGCGCCTGATGCCTCGTTTGCGCGCGGCGCGCGTCGCCAGCTGGTCCACCCACGCCTTCGAGCTGGCGTACTGGTCGCGAAGTGCCGCGGTGTCGCCGTAGTACTGGTACAGCGTCCACGGGAGCATGACAGCGACATCGCCCCATCCTGCCGAGGTGCGGGTGAAGCCCAAGGGGTTGCGGCTGATCCCTGGTGCTGCCTCCGAGGGGATGAACGGAGGGATCGTTCCGTCTGAGTGCTGCTCTGCCGCGAGGTTGCGGAGGTAGCGGCGAAGGTAGGCGCCGGCGTCGACGAGTTGCACGGCGGTGGTCCCGAACACTTGGATGTCTCCCGTCCAGCCGCTGCGTTCTCGGGTCGGGCAGTCGGTCGGGGTGTCGGTGAAGTTCGAGCGCAGTGACCACACGACGTTTTTCCACAGCTGGTTCAGCCGGTCATCCGAACTGTGGAACTCGCTGACCGCAGGGAGTGGCGTCGAGAGGACGATGGCCTCGACGTCGTCCGCGGAGATCGGGTCGGCGGGCCCCTCGATGCTCAGGTAGCGGAAGCCTTTGATCGTGGCGCCGGGGGTGTAGACGACGGGTTCGGCTGCCAGGATCGCCTCATCGCGCTGGAACCAATCCTTCTTGGACGGGCCGCCCCCGAGGTAGCCGGTCGCGATCTCCCCGCTCGAGGCCAGCACCTCGCTGTACAGCAGCCGCACCGTGGCGCCCTCGGGGCCTGACAGGCGGACGCGTGCGACGCCGGAGAGGTTCTGGCCGAAGTCGATCAGCTGCTTGCCCGATGGGGTCCGTGACACTGTCCCGGGGCGTTGGTCGATCTGCTCGACCCGTGCGACGGATTCCGCGATCATCCGGCGCCGCTCAGGGACGACCACCGCTGAGACGGAGCCTTCCGCGGGACCCTGCAGCCACGGCAATTCCGGGAGGCGAAGGTCGACCCGCTCACCGTCCTTCGGGTCCGCGACCCGCACCCGCCCGTGGCTGGCAGTCCAACCTGCGTCACTCGTCGCCTGGACCGTAGTGCCGTCGGCGAGTTCCAGTTCCAGCTGCAGGAGCGCGGCGAGTTGGTCGCCGTAGCGGTTGGGGAGGGAGAAGGCGCCGAGGCGTCCGCGGAATCGTCCTTCGGAGACGATGATGCCGATGGTGTTGGTGCCGGCCCGCAGCGCGTGGACGGTGTCGTACACCTGGTACTCCGTGTACTCGTGGAACGGTGTCCACCGCGGCACCAGGGCGGTACCGGTGATGTCGTGCTCGTTGATGAAGAGCCGGTACCAACCAAGCGCGCTCGCGTACGCACGCGCTCGGACGACGTCCCCTGGAAGCTCGATCGTCGTCGAGAGGTAGATGCTGCGGGGGTCGTTCTTTTTGGTGAGCGGGTGGCTGATCCAGTCGGCCTGCCAGTCGCTCGGACTCAGAAGCCCGGTCTCGAACGACGCGGCAGCCCACTCACTGACGGCGCCTTCGGCTCCGTGCACCCGCACCCGCCAGTGGTACTCGGTGCGGGACCGGAGCGCGACGCCGGCATAGAAGACGCCGTAGGGGGTCGTGCTCCTCACCCGGCCGCTCGTCCAGAGGACGTCGTGAAGGGCGAACGACGAGTCGGTGGAGACTTCGATCTCGTATCCAAGCTGTGAAGGTGCGTCGTTCGGGAGCTTCCAGGCGAATTCCGGGGTGGCTGAGTCGATGCCGAACGGCGCGGGGCGTCGATCGACGGTGAGCGAGTGCGGGGTCATGGTGGAGTCCTCTTGACAGGGTTAGTGGAAGGCGATCGGCGCGGAGCGTTCTGCTGGTTCAGTCGCACCGGCCTCTGACTCGAACTCGTCGTGTCGGTCGCGGGTGCGGAACACGATCCAGGCCCAGCCGACTCCGATGGCGGAGCCGACGGTCAGGATGCCGAACAGGAGTGACGGCCCGCCGATGAGGAGGGTCGGGGTGACGCTCGCGAGGGCGGCTGCCGTGAAGCGCTGGATGGCGATGATGCTGCCCTGCGCCGTCGTGCGCAGGAGCGTGGGGAACTGTTCCTGTGCCCACACTCGTTGGATGCCTTCGAATGCGAAGGCCGAACCGACGCCCATGAGCAGCAGGCTGACGAGGTAGACGGGGACGCTTGCGCCGAAGAGTGCGACGACCAGCGGAGAGAGCACGAATGCGATGCCTCCCGCCTGGAAGTAGCGGAACCGGACGGGCTTGTCGGCGATCTTCATGAACCAGAGGTACCCGATGATGCTCACCGGTAGCAGCGGAAGGGTGACCAGTGATGCCTGGCTGATCGAGACGTCCCCGAAGTTCACGAGGATGTAGGTGCCGTAACTGCCGATCGTGCTCGCGATGAGGTTGGTCAGCGAGGCGAACATGATCAGAGCGAGGAAGACCGTGCCGTAAGGGCCACGGAACAGGATGCGAATGCCGGCGCGCTCCGCGCGGACCGTCTTCACGCCGGCCCGTCGTTCGGCCCGGGCTGCGAGCCACGTTGCCGACTCGGGGATCGTCAGCCGTCCGAGGAGGATCAGGGCGCCGACCACGGCGATGTGCCCGAACAGGATCATCGGTGCCACTGCGCCCAGATCGCCGACGAGGGTGCTGATGACGATGTTCGCGATGATGCCTGCCATCCACAGGAGGTTGGTGAACCCGATGAGGCGGCCCCGGTTGTGCTCGGTCGCCGCCTCGGAGATGGTCGACAGTGAGACCGGTAGGTCGGCACCGCTTGCGAATCCGAGCATGATCGCCCCGATGAGGATGACGGGGAACGAGGATGCGAACACCAGCACGACAGCGCCGATGATGAGCGCGATCATCGTCGCGGTGAACACTGGACGACGACCGAAGCGATCGCCGAGCCGGCCGCCGACGAGCGCGCCGATGGCCATGGAAGCGGTGAGTGCTCCGCCGGCCATGCCGATCTGGATCTCGTTCAGCCCGAGGATCTGCTGGAAGACGACGATCGCGGTGGCGAAGCCGGTGATGGCGGCAGCGTCGACGTACGAGGCCATGCCGGAAACAACGGCGACCCACCACGGGCGGGGGGCTGGTTTTGATGTGAGTGACACGGGACTTCTCCTTTGAAGTGCACGAGCGCGGGAATCGTCGGGGGACGAAATGAAACGAATCAACGCGCCAACAGTGCCACCAAGTATGTTCCTGAGTCAAATAGTTTTACAGGATTCTCTCGCGGAGCGCTCTATGCTGGGGAGCCCGAGTCGTAGAAAGAGTCCCGTCCGATGCCGAGAAGCAAGAACACGCTCCCGCTGGACGCCCTCGCGGCCGAGGACGTTGCTCCACTCGTTGGAGGCGATGCGCCGAGCTTCCAATCGGCGTTCCAGGCCATCGTTGCGTGGGGGACGTCGCGGTCGTACCGCGAGCAAGTCATGCGCGACAGCGGGTTCCCATTTCCGAAGGATCTGCCAGCGTTCCTGGTGATCAACCAGCTCATCTATCGCGGATTGGCGACGCCCACCGCACTTGCCGACGCGGTCGACACGACGCGGTCGAACATGAGCCGGGTCATCGCTCGTCTGGAGAGCGCTGGCCTGGTGTTCCGCGCGCACGACCCGCGAGACGCGCGCGGTGCTGTCATCGGGCTGACTGCCTCGGGCCGAGCGCTCGGCTCCCGCGTGTTGGACGCCATGCAGGATGTCAGTGTGCTGACCGGGTGGAGCGCAGAGGAGATCGAGACGCTCGAGCGGTTGACGATCAAGCTCGCGAGCACGCTTGATGCGTTTCCGAATCATCCGCTCACGGTTACCGCGGGCGTTCCGTTTGCCTCTGTGCAGCGATGGCCGGCTGTGGTTGAACAGGGCCGCTGACATCGCTCCCGTTGGCGAGGGCACAGCCGGAGGCTGATGAATGCCACGAGTGAGGCACGATCCGGACCCAAATGCCCCATGAGCAGATCCGTTCCCGGGATTCACCGTGGAGATCCCTTCGGCTCTCCGATCGCGCCAACACGAGCGCTGTCACGCGTCCGTGCAGGGGCAAGTATTCGGTTTCTACGGCGCCGATAACGCAGCCGGTGTCGTCGAGCTGGTCGGTGCTTGCCGGGAGCACAAGGCAGCGGGAGAGTTCGAGGACGCCCGCCCCTAGTTCGACGAAAGTTTGGGGCTGATGGCATCGAGCCGACGTGCTTTACGGACGAGAGGCAGCGCCACCAGATGACCCCAAGTCGGCCTCAAGCCCCGGAATCACGCAGGCGTGTTCGGGGCGACACTTTGCGCTGGAAACGGCGGCGACACTTTACGTTGGAAACCCGCTCGTTCACTGGCCCCGCGGCGACACTTTACGTCCGCGTTCACATGTAGTGTGAACGCACGTCGTAAAGTGTCGCTTTGCAGTCTAAATTGTCGCTTTCTGTTCGGAGCGACGTTTTAGATTGCAAAACGTCCTCGCGGCGATGTCTTGTGGCAGTCGCGGCTGCATCCGAGCGGCTTGAGTGGTCCAGCCGCCGAAGCTAGCAAGTGAGCGCCCCGGCGGCGAGGCCGGTGCCTCGGATTGCCGGAGTGTGTGGGTGGCGTTCAGGCCGCGGTGTCAGTAGGTCTCGTTGGTCCAGAAGACATACTGGCGGCCGCCGGTGAATCCGTAGTCGACACCGATCAAAACTGCAATCGCGACCCGGGAGCCGCCCAGCGCTGCCCGGAATCGCTGACCCGCTGACGGGTCGTCTCGATGGCGAGACCAGAACTGTTTTCACGCCGTCTTGCGAGCCAGCGCGCCTCCGGCGCCCTTCCATAGGGCGACCAGGTCTTCGTCGGGGAAGCGCAGCCATTGAAGCTGCAGGCCGTCGAGAATAGCCAGTACCGCGAGCGCGAAGGTCCGTGGTTGCGGGTGCCATGAAGAGGACAAGTCCGCGAGGAGATCGAGTGCAGTTCGAGTGCGCTCAGCAAAGTAGTGATGTGCCGGGTGCTGCGGATCGAGCGCCTCGGCGCCGAGGATCGTGTAGAGCCGCAGGAGCTCAGGTTGCCCCGCATTTCGTATCACCAGGTTGTCGAGCACTTTCCACGCGCTGTCCTCATCGAAGGTCCGGGGGTCTCGTCCCTCGACGGGTGTGGTGATCGCGAAGGCGTCGAGGTCGTCCCGATGGAGGAGGACGGCGATCAGTAGCTCCTCGCGCGACGAGAAGTGATGCTCGATACCTGCTCGAGTCATCCCGCAGTCCTCGGCCAGCTTGGAAAGAGTGAACGTGTTGTATCCGCCCTCTGCGATCTGACGGGTTGCCGCGTCGATGATCAGCGCTCGTCGCTCACTGGGCGCAAGGCGCGTTCTCCGCTGCTGCTCGGTCATGGACTCAAGCGTCGCATATCCGTCCTTGTGAAATTTGTTGCGGCTCCCTACAATTCTCTTACCTGCATCGGTGCAGGTAAGGGATGAAAGGTTTTGTGATGTCGACGAAGACGACGGAGTTCTCGCGCAGTCTCGAACGCGTCAAGAGCGGTGCCGAGCTTGCTACCGAAGTGGACGCGCTGCTCGCGTTGCTGACGGACGAGGAGAAGCTGTGGCTGCTTGACGGGGATGATGAGTTCTGGCCCGGCATGGGCGAGATGAGCGCTGGTTACAACATGCGGCCGATCATCATGGGACGCGTGGATCGACTCGGGATCCCTGGGTTGCGGTTCAGCGACGGGCCGCGGGGCGTCGTCATGGGCAACTCCACAGCATTCCCGGTCGCGATGGCGCGCGGCGCCACCTGGGATGTCGACCTGGAGGAACGCATCGGAACGGCGATCGGCGCCGAGATGCGGGCACAGGGAGCGAACTTCTTCGGAGGCGTCTGCATCAACCTCCCTCGGCACCCTGCCTGGGGGCGGGCCCAGGAGACGTACGGCGAGGACAGTCTGCTGCTCGGGGAGTTCGGGGTGGCGCTGACCCGCGGTGTCCGTCGGCACGCCATGGCTGTTGCGAAGCACTACGCGCTGAACTCGATGGAGAACGCCCGGTTCACGATCGACGTCACGGCCGATGATGCCACCTTGCACGAGGTGTATCTGCCGCACTTCCGCCGCGTCGTCGAGGCAGGTGTCGACGGCATCATGACCGCATACAACAGCGTTAACGGCGAGTGGGCAGGCGAGAACGAACGACTCATGGAGGGCATTCTCCGCGAAGAGTGGGGATTCGCCGGCGTCACCGTCTCCGACTTCATCTTCGGCCTGCGCGACGCGGCCAAGTCCCTCCGAGCCGGTCTCGACGTTGAAGAGCCGTTCCGACAGCAGCGGGCCGGGCAACTGCCTGCCGACCTCGAAGCGGGTCGAGTGGTGTGGTCCGACGTCGATCGGGCGGCACGTCGGATCCTCGCGACGCAGCTCGCATTCTTCGCTCGGCCGCTCGATGCGGAGCCAGGCCTCGAGGTCGTCTTTTCGCCCGAGCACCGTGCACTGTCGCGGGAGGCCGCCGCGACGGCGATCGTGCTCCTCAAGAACGACGACGTCAACGGTGCACCGCTCCTCCCGCTGAACCGTGAGGGGCTGGATCGGGTTGCGGTCATCGGGCGTCTCGCCGACCTGCCGAACACGGGCGACGGCGGTTCCTCGAATGTCCGCTCACCCGAGGTCATCACGCCGTTGCGCGGTCTGCAGGCCGCGCTGCCGGACGCTACGGTGACGTTCGCCGGCGAAGACGACCCACAAGCAGCCGCTATCGCGGCAGCAGGAGCCGATGTGGCGATCGTTGTCGTTGGATACACCGCGGCCGACGAAGGTGAATACATGGGCGATCTCACATCACAGCCCGAGCTGTTGAACCTGTTTCCACCAGCTCCCGAGGGCGTGGACCTCGCCGCACTCATGGCCGGCGCCGGCGACTCGCAGCACACCATGGGAACAGCGCTCGGCGGTGACCGGCGCTCCCTCCGCGTCCGCCCAGTCGATGCCGAGATCATCCGAGCGACCGCGGCCGCGAATCCGCGGACCGTCGTCGTCATCGTCACCGCCGGTGCGGTGATCACGGAAGAATGGCGCGACGCTGTCCCCGCCGTGCTCGTCGGCTGGTACAGCGGCAGCGAAGGCGGCACGGCACTGGCGGACGTCATCCTCGGCGAACGCGATGCAACCGGACGACTCCCGTATTCGATTCCCACCAGTGAAGACCACCTCCCCCCGTTCGACATCGACGCCGCCGCCATCACCTACGACCGTTGGCACGGTCAGCGACTGCTCGACCGGGACGGCCACCAGGCCGCCTTCCCTCTCGGCTTCGGTATGTCGTACACCTCGTTCGACATCGAGACGATTGAGCTCGGCGACGTCGACGGCGAGGAATTCTCCGCCTTCGTCACCGTCCGGAACACCGGTAAACGTCCCGGACGACACGTGGTGCAGCTCTACGCTGCGGTCGAGGCTCCGGACTTTCCAAAGCGGGTCCTCGTCGGATTCGCTCCGCTGACGCTTGAGGCAGGAAAGGCCCGGACGGTCCGCCTCGCGGGTTCCACCCGTCCACTTCAGCGATGGACAGACGCCGGGTTCGCGCCTGCCGCAGACAGTGTTCGCATCGAGGCAGCAGCGTACTCGGGCGACCACGACGCCGTATCGGCAGGGCTGCATCTAGCGCGCTCCTGACGAGTATCGCCACCGCGGCGCACGGCTTCCGTCCTGGCTGGCCGGCGCCGCGGCTAGCAGGACGAGTTTCGGTCGCTGCGCCACCCTGGCCGAGAAAGCGAGATCCGACTGGGCAAGCAACCTGGTGACCAATGGGGCATCTCAGTGCCCGCCGTCAGGCGGAGCCGCCGTGTACGACGTTGAGCACAAGTCGATCCGCGAGGGAGTCGACGGGAACAGAACCGGACAGCTGGCTCACGATGTTGTCGACCATTGCGTGCAAAGCGGTCGTCGTGTCGACCGCGATGGTGGTCAGCCGGGGCGACATGAGGGCACCGATCCGAGTCGCGTCCACTCCAAGCAGAGCGACATCCTCCGGAACGCGACGTCCGAGTTCTCGTGCTGCGGCGAGGAGCGCGATAGCCACGTCGTCGTTGTAGCAGGCGATGGCCACTCCGGTAGGAAGGTCGCGCAAGACGGACACTGCGTCCACCAGGTCGACAGACAGCCGAATCGATTTCGGCGCTGCAATCGCGTGCTCGCGGCAGGAATCGGCGAGTCCTCGTTCCCGCATGTCGCCGTACACGTCGATGCGGGCGTCGTGCAGGTGCGCGTAGACGAGCGCCTGGTGCCCCTTCGATACCAGATACTCGCCTTGCATTTGACCGATGCGATAGTTCACATCCTCTCCCGCGGCCAGATCGATCAGGGTAACCCCGCTGCCTTCTATGAACTTCCGCTCCGCAGCCGTGGCAGCGACGAAGGGCGCGATCACTGCGCGCGGTCGAACGGTCGTGACGAAGTGCTCGAGCAGTTCCACGGGAGAACTCGCGAAACGCAGAACGAGCGTCAGGCCGACTTGAGCGAGCTCTGCGGTGAGCACGTCGATGACGTCTTGCAGATTGGTGCCGAACGTGGTGTTGGGCACGAGAGCGACCACGACGTCGCTCGTTCCGGTGGCAAGCGTCCGAGCGGCCGCTGACGGGCGGTAGTTCATGGCCGCAGCTATCTCTTCCACTCGTCGGATGGTCTCCGGAGCGAACCGTCCTCGCCCGTTCAGGATCTGACTGACTGCCGGCCGAGATACCCCCGCAGCGCGTGCAACGTCATCGCTCGTGACTGCCATCCCGCGTTCCCCCTTGTGTCTGTCCGACCAGTGTAGTTGACGCGCGTAATCAGATGATGTTAGATGAGGCGATAACGCGCGTAAGCGTTTCCCTCACAGAGCCGTGGAGATCCTCAATGTCGACCAACAGCGTTCAACCCGAAACCGGCCCTCATCAAGCCGCTGTACCCGGTTCAGCAGTTACACCGGATGCCCTTCTCGAGCCATCGACGGGTCCCCAGCACATGAGCCGATGGCTCTGGGTCATCTATCCGCTGGCGATGATCAGTGTCAACGTCGTCTGGGGTGGCGTGCTTCAGGTGATGCTCGGCAGACAGGTCGCCGAGCTGCTCGGAGAGACGACCGGGGCAGCCGGCATGCTGGGCCTCGTGATCAGTGCTGGTGCGATCTCGAGCTTGGTGGCGCAGCCACTGCTCGGACTCCTCTCAGACAAGACGAGCAGCCGTTTCCTTGGCCGGCGCAACATCTGGATCTTGGGATCCGCGGTCGCCGCGGCCCTCGCCCTGCTCGTCACCGCCAGCAGCCCGAGCCCGCTCGTCCTCGCCATCACGTGGGCGATCGCGATGTGGCCTCTGAGCGGTTTGCAGGCGGCCCTGACCGCCGTTCTCCCCGAACGCGTCCCGATCCGGAACCGGGGGACCATGTCCGGATTGGTCGGAGCGTCGTCGATCCTTGGTGCATTCGGAGGGATCACGATCGCCGGCCTGACGACGAACCTCTTCGTAGGGTACGTGGGCATCGCTGCGGTTGTGCTCGTCCTTGGGACGATCTTCGCGTTGACGACGAAGGACTACGTGCCGGTCCGTGCCGCGGTTCACGCCTCCAAGGCCGAGCGTCGGGCGGCGGCTCGCTTCCCCAGTTTCCGGAGTGCCCCGGACTTCTGGTGGACGTTCGCCGGCCGGTTCCTGATCATCTTCGGCTACAACTTCATGTCCGGCATGCAGCTGTACATCCTCGCTGACTACATCGGTGTGGGTACGGTCACGGAAGCCGCCGCCGTCCTCGTCGCTGTGCAGGGAGTGAGCACGCTCGGACTCCTCGTCTTCTCGATCATCGGCGGGTGGCTGTCGGACAGATTCGGACGAATCCGTGTGTTCGTGGGCCTGTCGAGTCTCCTCTTCGCCCCGGGCGCCCTCGTCTACCTCCTGGTGCCCACGCTCACCGGCGCCTTCATCGCCAGCGGCATCTTCGGCATCGCCTTCGGCGTCTACCTCGCCGTCGACCAATCGCTGATCACCCGAGTCCTCCCGAATATGGACAACGCCGCACGGGATCTTGGCGTGATGAACGTCGCCAATGCCGGACCGCAGGTGATCGCCCCCGTTCTGGCCGGCGCCGTCGTCGCGGCGACCGGGCTCTACCAGCCGCTCTTCATCGTGACCATCATCGCCGTCATCCTCGGTGCCATCAGCGTCCGATTCATCAAGGGCGTTCGGTGACCACCGATCCCGCATCCGACCACCTATCGCACATCGCCAGAAAGGCACTCGCATGATCCGCACACCCTTCAACAGAGACTGGACCGTCGGTCACAAGGGTTCGCCCTTCGACGCCTTCAGCGGCGGATCAGCCAAGACGGCCGTCACGCTCCCGCACGACGGCCTCCGAGACCTGCCGCGGTCCGCAGACAGCCCTAGTGGCAGTCACACCGGTTACTACCCGAGCGCGCACCTCGAGTACACCAAGACCATCGATGTGCCGGCGGAATGGCGTGATCAGAGCATCGTCCTCGACATCGAAGGCGCCTACCGTGATGCTGTCGTGTACGTCAACGGCGACTTCGCCGCTCAGCGCCCGAACGGGTACGTCGGGTTCTCCGTTGCGCTGGACCCGTTTCTCAGGTTCGGTGAGGCGAACACCATCAGCGTCGAGGTCCGTACCCACGAAGACAGCCGGTGGTACGCCGGCGCCGGTCTCTATCGCAACGTGTGGCTCGTCACCGCCGAGCCGGTGCACATCCCGCTCGACGGTGTGCGCATCACCACCCCCGTCATCGAGCCCGACCTGGCATCCGTGATCACCACCGTCGAGGTCGCCAACGAGACCCGTCACACGCGCACCGTCCGGGTCGAAACAGAGATCCGCGACGATGCCGATGTGGTGCTCAGCCTGCAGACCGCGCCGATCACCCTGCTCCCCGGGACGACTGGACGAGTGCACCTCCGTCACTACCTCTCCGAGCCAGCACTCTGGAATGTCGACGACCCGCGACTGCACACCGCGCACACTCGGGTGCGAGAGGGCGACACCCTGCTCGATGAGGACGAATCCGTCTTCGGTGTACGATCCGTCACCGTCGATCCGGTGCATGGTCTGCGGATCAACGGGCGCTCGGTGAAGCTTCGGGGTGGCTGCATCCACCACGACAACGGCCCGCTCGGCAGTGCAGCCCACCCGCGCGCGGAGGAGCGTCGCGTGCAACTGCTCAAGGCGGCGGGCTACAACGCCGTCCGTAGTTCCCACAACAACATCAGCCGTGCCTTTCTCGACGCCTGTGACCGCCACGGGCTCCTTGTCTGGGACGAAGTGTCCGACGTATGGACGAAGAGCAAGACCGCTTTCGACTACTCGCTCGACTTCCCGGAGTGGTGGGAACGAGACGTCGAGTCGATGGTCGCCAAGGACTTCAATCACCCAAGCGTCATCATGTACTCGACCGGCAACGAGATCTTCGAGACCGGCAGCGCTATCGGATCTACTTGGGGGCGGGCGCTTGCAGAGAAAGTGCGCTCGCTCGACGACTCGCGACTCATCACCAATGCCATCAACGGGATGGTCGCCACCATGGACGTCTTCGCCGCACAGATGGCCTCGGGCGACACCCCGATGAACATCAACGCGCTCATGGGGTCGATGGAAGACATGATGAACACGCTCGGCTCCACGGCGTTGGTCTCCGATCGAATCGAAGAATCCCAGTCGCAGCTCGACGTCAGTGGGATCAACTACGCCGAAGCCCGCTACGCGATCGACGCCGAGCATCACCCGAACCGCATCCTCGTAGGATCCGAGACCTTCCCGCGCGCGCTCGACCGGATCTGGCCGCTGGTCGAGCAGCACCCGACGGTGATCGGTGACTTCGCCTGGACCGCTTGGGACTACATCGGGGAAGCGAGCATCGGTCGACCGGTCTACCCGGACGACGCTGATGTGCCGACAGGCACGAGCTCCCCCTATCCCTGGATGCTCGCCCAATCCGGCACGATCGACATCCTCGGGAATCGTCGCCCCGTCTCGTTCTGGCAAGAGACGATCTGGGGACTGCGAGACGAACCATACATCGCTGTCCAGCGCCCCGAACATCATGGACGCGAAGTCTTCGTGGGCGGCTGGTCCTGGGATGACGCCATCAGCAGCTGGAGCTGGGCCGTCCCGCCAGGATCACCGATCAAGGTCGACGTCTACAGCGATGCCGACGAAGTCGAACTCCGCCTCAACGGCACAATCATCGGTCGTGCTCAGGTCGGCGTCCACAAGGCGTGCATCGCGAAATTCGACACCGAATACCACCCGGGTGAGCTCACGGCGATCGCCATACGAGACGGGATCGAGATCGGCAGCAGCACGCTCCGCACTCGCAGCGACATCATCCAGTTGGCCCTCACGCCAGATCGCACCGAACTGACAGCTGATGGCGGAGATCTCGCGTATCTCAGCGTCGAACTCTCCGACGAGACGGGGACGATCGCGACTGACGTCGCCACCGCCGTCTCGGTGGAGATCGAGGGCCCCGGAATCCTCGCCGGCTTCGGCAGCGCCCAGCCGGACAGCATCGAAGAGTTCGCGGCGGCGACAAGGACCACCTACGACGGACGGGCACTGGCCATCATCCGTCCAACCGGCCCCGGGACGATCACCGTGCGCGCTGCAGCGGCGGGCCTTCCGCCGCAGTACGTGAATCTCACGGCCCGGTGAGCACGACGGGTGGTCAGTGCACCCATGAAGCACTGACCACCCCGGCGCCCGGCTAGCGACGACCGTCGGACTTGATGCGGCCTGCGGTGGCCATCCGTATGGGCTGTCTGGTTGGGATCGAGGGGATCACCGGGCGCTCTTCACCGCGACGCCAGATGCCCTCGAATAGGGTGCTCATTCTGAGCGGCTGTCCCGCTGCTGGCCTGAGCGACGACGGCGAGGTTCGCCGCGGTGAGGTGGGGAATGGGAGCGGTCACTCGAACCTAGAGCGTTCTTCGCGTGGGCGATGTGGGCCTCGCGGGACGAGCGAGCCACGTACGGACTCGGCCATCCGGCTGGTGCGGATCCGAGCGGAGGGAAAGGTGCCGCTCGTGTCGAGCACGACAGTCGGGTGGGTGTCCTTGCAGAGGATCATCACGCTTGGATCTGTTCTGACTCGACTTCTCGAGTGAAGAGTCTGGATGAGTCACGCCTCGTCATGGCCGCGCCGACCAGTCCTGCGAACAAGGGGTGTGGGTTGGTCGGGCGAGAGCGGAGTTCAGGATGTGCCTGGGTGCCGATGTAGAACGGGTGCACGCCGCGGTCGAGCTCGACGTACTCGACGAGGGTGCCGTCAGGTGATGTGCCGGAGAAGGCCAGTCCGGCCGCCGCGATCTGATCGCGGTAGGTGTTGTTGACCTCGTAGCGGTGGCGGTGCCGCTCGGATGCTGTCACAGCGCCGTACAGGTCGGCGGCTAGAGAGCCCGTCGTGAACGAAGCCGGATAGAGCCCAAGGCGCATCGTGCCACCCAGCTCGCCCGTCGCGATGATGTCGACCTGCGCGGCCATGGTCGCTATGACCGGGGTCGATGTCTCCGGGTCGAATTCGGTGCTCGAGGCCTCCGGCAGGGCGGCTTCGTGGCGGGCGTATTCAATGACCATGCACTGCATCCCGAGGCACAGGCCAAGCGTCGGGATGCCCTGTTCGCGAGCGAATTTCAGCGCTCCGACTTTGCCCTCGATGCCGCGCACACCGAACCCGCCGGGCACGCAGATGCCGTCCACGTCGCCGAGCTGCTCCGCGGCGCCCTCCGCTGTGATGCAGTCGTCCGAAGCGATCCACTTCAGATTCACCGTGGTGCGGTGTGCGAAGCCGCCCGCCCGGAGGGCTGCGGTGACGGACAGGTACGCATCTGGCAAGTCGATGTACTTGCCGACCAGGGCGATGGTGACATCCCCCTCCGGCTCGTGCACGGCATCAAGAACCGGCTTCCAAGCCGACCAGTCCATGTCATGCGCGTCGAGCTGCAGTGCGTCGATGATGACCTGGTCGAGGCTCTGGTCATGGAGCAGCGTCGGTAGGTCATAGATCGACGGCACGTCTATGGCGTTCACCACGGCGTTTTCGTCGACGTCGCACATCAGGGCGATCTTCGTCTTGTTCGACCCGCTGACTGGACGGTCGCTGCGCAGGACGAGCGCGTCAGGTTGGATTCCAAGGGAGCGGAGCTGTGCCACCGAATGCTGTGTTGGCTTGGTCTTCTGCTCACCAGAAGTGCCCATGTACGGCACGAGGGAGATGTGTACGAAGAAGACGTTGTCACGGCCGAGCTCGTGACGCACCTGTCGGGCCGCCTCGATGAACGGCTGGGACTCGATGTCGCCGATCGTGCCGCCGACCTCGGTGATGATGACGTCGGGCTGGGGGGAATCGGAAGCTTGCAACCGCATGCGGCGCTTGATCTCGTCGGTGATGTGCGGGATGACCTGGACGGTGTCCCCGAGGTACTCGCCGCGGCGCTCCTTCGCGATGACCGTCGAGTAGATCTGGCCGGTCGTGACATTCGCGCCCTGGTTGAGGTTGATGCCAAGGAAGCGTTCGTAGTGCCCGATGTCGAGATCCGTCTCGGCTCCATCGTCGGTCACGAAGACCTCACCGTGCTGGAACGGATTCATCGTTCCCGGGTCGACGTTGAGGTACGGGTCGAGCTTCTGCATCACGACGTTGATACCCCGGGCCGTGAGCAGGTTGCCGAGGCTGGCCGCCGTCAGGCCTTTGCCGAGCGAGGAGACGACCCCGCCCGTGACGAAGATCTGTTTCGTCACTCTGGGAGCTGAGATCGAGGGCGGGGTGCTGGTTCCGTTGCTTCGAGTATTCGCCACGGGACTCCATACTAACTTCACGCCGCGGTTAGTTCAGCGCTCGATCAGTGTCTGCACCGTGCGCCGGGATTCCTCTGGCAGCGACGGTTCAGGGCCGCGCGGGCGACAGCAGATCGGCGTGGTCGGTGTGCTGGAGGTAGTGGATGACCGCGTCACGGCTTTTCTCAAGACACACGATCCTGTCTTCCACGACGCGCAATTCTCGTGCCAGATCCTCCGCCAATGCGCGACTGCACGAGGCAGACTGCTGTCCCGGCTGTGGTGCTTCGATGTCCAGAACGATTTTGATCATGCGTGTGGACAAGCCGGCTTGGACCAGGGCGCGGACATGGCGGGCGTGTTCGACCTGCTCGTCGGAGTACTCGCGGTAGCCGTTCGCCGATCGCGTCGACTGGATCAGTCCTTGTTGTTCGTAGTAGCGCAGCATGCGCGTCGGAGCGCCGACCACAGCAGCCGCTTCACCGATCTTCATCCTTCAGCCATCCCTTCACCGCACCCGGAGTTGACATTGACACTGGTGTCAAACTTTACGCTGGCTGACATGATGGGCGCCCAACCGTTGGGCGACCAAAGGAAGGACACACCTATGTCGGCGACCGCCTCCAGCGCCCCCTCGCGGAACATTCTCGTCATCGGAGCAGGAGAACTCGGCATGCCTGTCCTCCGCAACGTCATGAGGCGCGCCTCACCAGCTCCGGAAGCGTCCGTCGATGTGCTCCTGCGGTCGAACACGATCGACTCCACCACTCCCGCGAAGCAGCGCAACGTCGCTGAGATCCGCGCTTTGGGAGTCGGCATCGTTCAAGGGGATCTCGTTGGGCAGTCGATCGATGAACTCGCGGCCATCTTCGCGGAATATGACACCGTGATCGGCTGCACCGGGATCACAGCCGGCGTTGAAACTCCGATGAAAGTCGCACAGGCCGCTTTGCAGGCGAAGATTCCGCGGTACTTCCCGTGGCAGTTCGGCGTCGACTTCGATGTGATCGGGCGTGGCAGTCCACAGGACATATTCGACTCGCAACTCGACGTGCGAGATCTGCTCAGGGCGCAGCACGACACCGAGTGGGTGATCATCTCCACCGGCATGTTCATGAACTACCTCTTCGAGCCAGGCTCAGGAATGGTCGACCTGCCGAACCACACCGTCAACGCGCTCGGCAGCCCCGACACCGCGGTCACGGTGACCACGCCGGAAGACATCGGTGCACTCACGGCGGAGATTCTGTTCGAGGAGCCCCGGATCCGCAACGAGATCGTCTACGTAGCAGGCGACACGATCACGTATCGCCAGGTCGCTGAAACCCTGGAAGCAGTCCTTGGTCGTCCGTTCGAACTTGCAGTTTGGACAGAGTCGTCGCTTATGAACGAGCTGGCGAACGACCCAGACAACATGACCCGGAAGTACCGCGCCGTGTTCGCGCAGGGGCGAGGCGTAGCCTGGGACAAGAGCGACACGTTTAACGAGCGCCGGTCGATCCCGACTACAACGCTCCGGGAGTGGGCCCAGCAGAACCTCGTCGCCTGAGTACCGGATCCAAGCGGCGTAGAGCTCGAGAGGAGGCGCCCATGAGCACTCCACGCGGGGCGCACTGCTTGACACTTTGCGCGCGCGTTCACAAGTAGCTGTCTTATGTCTTCCAGGTGAAGATGTCATATTCCACGCCCGGTTGACCTTCACCGAAGGCGACGTGCGATACAGCACGCTCGCCACGGGGCTGTTCCTGACCGAAGGAGGCGGGGCGATGTCCAATGTCCCATCGCAAATCCTCGTCCCGGTCATGCACGGTGTGACATTCGAGGAGCTCGATCAAGTCACCCCCACCCTTGCGTCGCGCGGTGGATTCAGCACGGCCGAAGAGCCAATGGAGGACATTGCCGTGAAGATAGCCGAGCTCGTCGGAATCGTCACGGAAGAAGAAGCCGACGAACTCAACATGGTGCCTGCCACCAGCTAGCCCCGGGGAAACGAATCGTGCTTCACTCCAGTCGCGGCCCTGCAGGCGCCTGGATGCGACTGCTCTCGGTTCCATCAAATAGCGGTTAGTCGCCTTCGTTGTCCGGCGCAACCGTTAGCGGAATGGAGGAGGAGGAGCGTTCGCGGCCTCCTAGAGGATGACCCGCGAGACGCCCCATGAACAACGAGTTGCAGGACGGTTGCCGGTGAACCACTACGTGGCTCGGCGGGTTGGGGTCAACGGTCTAGGTGTTTCAGGGCCGTCGAGTTCGAGCGAAGATCTGCGATGTCGCGGCACACATCCTGACGGTGAGTGTGGGGCCGCGCTACTGTCGAGCGCGACAACTATGCAGACCGGTCACTCCAGGCCGGGCCTCGGCGGAGGGCGCCACCAAATGCCCCCAGCCCGTCCTCAGATCCGCGGAATCACGCGGGCATGTTCGGAGCGACACTTTGTGTTGGAAACGCCGGCGACACTTTACGTTGGAAACCCGCTGATTCAGCGGGACCGTGGCGACACTTTGCGTGCGCGTTCACATGTAGGTAGGACCGCGTTTCGCGAGGTCGCCCGCCGTTCAGCGAACGAGCTGGTCCGAGGCGGGTATCGCGGCGCAGGAGTCACGGACGATGACCTGTTCCAGGACCGCTTCGGAGAGATCCGGCAGGTCGGTCCCGCTGGCTTGGGCGATCGCGACGGCTGCGAAGTTCGCGCCGTCGGCTTCTTCGTTGCGGCGCACGGTCGTCAGGGAGGGGACGAAGAGGGCTGCGATCGGTGCGTCGTCGTGGCCGATCACGGAGAGATCGTTCGGCACGCTGAGGCCGAGTCGCAGAGCCGCTCCCACGATGAGGGCCGCGACGTCGTCGTTGTAGGCGGCTACGGCGGTGACTCCGGCGGCGCGCCAGTCACGGACCGCTTCGATCGCATCGTCCTGCCCGGCCAGTGTCCGCACGTCGAGTGGAACCCGGTCGTGTCGTTGCTCGTGCTGCTGAGCTGCCTGGACGCGCACGCTGGCGAGATCAGTCAGCCGGGGATCAGCCGTCGAGGCATAAGCGATGCGGCGGTGTCCGAGGCCGTGCAGGAACCTGAGTTGCTCGCCAGGTCCCGTATCGGGTGAGGCGCTGCCGCCTATGTCGTCGGGGAAGATGTGATTGATGCCCTGAGCGCGCATGCTCACGAGTTGCTCCGGCGTGAACGGGGCGAACCCCATCACGACCTCCGGCTCCAGCAGCTCCCACAGTGGCCGAACGGCGCTTTCGCGGCGAGGCGTATACGTCACCAGGGTGTACCCCGCATCGTCGAGCACGCTGCTGGCTGCCTCGATCAACCGCTGCATGCTCGCGCCGACAGGCCAGTCGGGGAGGACGAGGAGGACGATGCGGCTCGCCCCTCGGGCGAGTGCCTGCGCTCCGGCGTGCGGCCGGTAGCCGATCCGCTCGGCCGCCTCCAACACGCGTGCGCGGGTACTCGACGAGATCGTCTGTCCGGCGGTCTGGTTGAAGACGAACCCGACGGTCGCGCGCGACACTCCGGCTTCGCGTCCGACGTCGGCGGCCGTTGGGCGTTTCTTCACGAGGGGATCGCTCACCGGACCACTCTGCCGTACTTGTGCTTGCGCGTGCTAGTTCGATCGGACTAGAGTGCAGAACTAGCGCGCGCTACCCGGCGCCATTTCGACAATGGAGTCCCCATGACACACGAGCCCCCACGCAACGAGACGCCGCGAGCGTCCGCTGCTCCCGCCCAGCCGTTCCCTGCAGCGCCGGCAGCCGTCGAGGAGGTCATCGACAGCGCACCCAGCCGGGTCGAACCGCAGGCGAGCCCGTCCTACATCTGGTTCCAGGTACTGGGGCAGTTCGGCGTCTTCGTCGCCTTCATCACTCCGCTGGCGATCTCCCTGGCGATCCGGCTCTCGGAACTCGCTCCCGGCCGCGACGAGTACCTCGGCTACATCACCGGGTCGGGGGCCCTCGTCGTGATGCTCACCGCTCCGCTGTTCGGGGTGCTCAGCGACCGCACGCGTACGCGGATCGGGCGT
This sequence comes from Plantibacter sp. CFBP 13570, assembly GCF_014841395.1. Lineage (NCBI taxonomy): Bacteria > Bacillati > Actinomycetota > Actinomycetes > Micrococcales > Microbacteriaceae > Plantibacter > Plantibacter sp. CFBP 13570. The sequence continues at coordinate 170,895 of NZ_JACYTW010000001.1, forward strand.
CGTCGTCCGTTCATGATCGCGGGCACGGTGTTGGGTGTGGTCTCCCTCGTGGTGATGGCGCTCGCTCCATCCGTGTTGGTGCTCGGTTTCGGCTGGGTTCTCGCGCAGATCGGCTGGGGTCAGGTGCTACAGAACCTGCAGACGTCGATGGCGGACAAGCTGTCCGAAACACAGCGTGGCAAGGTCGCCGGACTCGCGGGGTTCGCGACCCAGGTGGCACCGGTGTTCGGTGTCGTGATCGCCGGGTCGTTCTCCGGGAACGCTCTGCTCCTCTTCCTGCTCCCGGGGCTCGTCGGAGTGATCTTCGTCGCCATGTTCGTGCTCTTCACGCGGGAACCGGACACGCGGGGGGCCCGCTTCGATGAGCGGCTCTCGCCGAAGACCTTGTTCAGTAAGTATCTGTACAACCCGCGGCGGTTCCCGGACTTCTCGCTGGTCTGGCTGGGGCGGTTCCTCTTCTACTTCGGTCTCACCCTGAACACGACCTTCACCGCGTTCTTCTTCGCCTCACGGCTCGGCGTCGAGGTGACCGAGGTCGCACCGATCATCGCCACCCTCGGCCTGTTCGGGATCGGAGCGACGACCCTGGGCGCGATCGGGGGCGGGTTCCTGTCGGACAAGGTCCGCCGCCGACGCGTCTTCGTCCTCCTCGGCGCCGTGCTGTTCGCCGTCGGCGCGATCGTGATGGCCCTGGCTTCCGACGTCCCGGTGCTGTACACCGGGTCGCTGATCACGTCGGTCGGCATCGGGATGTTCGCCGCGGTCGATCAGGCGCTGATCCTGGACGTCCTGCCGGAGAAGGCCACCAACGCCGGGCGGTACATGGGGATCATCGGCTTCGCCGTGTCGATCCCGCAGGCCGTCGCGCCGTTCATCGCGCCCGTCTTCCTCGCGATCGGCGTGACCGCCGGCGGCGGTAAGAACTACACACTGCTCTACATCATCGCCGCAGCGTTCACCCTGCTCGGAGGGCTCGTGGTCCTGAGAATCCGATCCGTCCGATAGCCCGTCACCACCGCTCGAGGAGCCACCATGTCGACCTGGACCGCGTCCTTCATCACTTCAGCCACCCCCAGTCCAGCGCCCGAGGGCCCTGCCGCGTACCTTCGCAAGGAATTCACGCTCACGAGACAGCCTGCTGCCGCGACACTGCGAGTCACCGCCGTGGGGTTGATCGAACCCCACCTCAACGGATCAGTGGTCGGTGATGAGGTCCTCACTCCGGGCTGGACGTCCTATCGTCACCGCCTCGTGGTGAGCAGCCACGAGGTGACCGATCGCATCCGCATAGGCGGCAACGTGATCGGTGCCGTCGTGGGCGAGGGGTGGGCGCTGGGGCGACTCGGGTGGGAGGGCAAGCGCCACCACTACTCGGAGCGACCCGCCGGCTGGTTGCAGCTCGAGCTCGAATACGCCGACGGCAGCACCGAGGTGATCGTGAGCGACGACACCTTCCGATCCAGCACCGGTGGGGGGCTGACCGACAGCATCTACGACGGTGAAGAGTTCGACGCGCGCCTGGAGCCATCAGGGTGGGACGCGCCAGGCTTCGACGACAGTGCTTGGGATGGTGTGTCCCTGATGGACTGGCCGCAGGAGTCCCTCGTCGAACCCATCGCCCCGCCGATCCGCCGCATCGAGGAGCTCGCGCCGGTGGACATCCTCACCACACCCGCTGGTCTCACCGTGCTGGACTTCGGCCAGATCATCTCCGGATGGGTGCGACTGCAGGTCACGGGCCCCGCCGGCACGACCATCGCGCTCCGCCACGCAGAGGTCATGATCGACGGCGAGCCTGACTACGAGACGATCCGCACAGCGCGGGCGACGGACCGGTACACCTTGAGCGGTGGTGGCCCCGAGGTGTGGGAACCGCGCTTCACGTTCCACGGCTTCCGGTATGTGCAGGTCGACGGGTGGCCCGGTGAACTCACCGCCGATGCGGTCCGAGCGATCGTCGTGCACTCCGACATGCGGCGCACCGGGTGGCTCGAGACGTCCGATCCGCTGCTGAACCAACTCCACGCGAACGCCGTCTGGTCGATGCGCGACAACTTCGTCGGCGTACCCACCGACTGCCCGCAGCGGGACGAACGGCTGGGCTGGACCGGCGACATCAACGCCTTCGCGCCCTCCGCCGCATTCCTCTACGACGTCCGCGGCGTGCTCGGGTCCTGGCTGCGCGACCTCGCCGCCGAGCAAGCGGCGCGGGGCTTCGTGCCCTGGGTCGTCCCCGACGTCCTGTCGACCCCGTCATCGCCGACCGCCCTGTGGAGCGACGTGGCCGTCAGTCTGCCCTGGACGCTGTATCGGGAGTACGGCGACCCGCGGATCCTCGCGGAGGCCTACCCCTCGATGACCGCATTCATCCGCCAGGTCGCCGATCTGCTCGACGAGAACGGGCTGTGGAGCAGTGGATTCCAGTATGGGGACTGGCTCGACCCCGATGCGCCGGCGGACAACCCGGCCGGCGGGAAGACCGATCGGCACCTGGTCGCCGCGGCCTATCTCTGCCGAACCACTCGGGAGATGGCCGACACCGCCGGCGTCCTCGAGCGGCCCGACGATGCAGCGGAGTTCCGAGCGCTGGCCGAACGCGTGCGGACCGCCTTCCTGAATGAATACGTCAGTGCGAACGGGCGAGTGGTCGACGAGACCGCGACCGCCTACGCGCTGGCGATCGCGTTCGACATCCTCGACGAGTCCCAGCGGGCACACGCGGGGGACCGGCTCGCAGCGATCGTCGCGAAGGCCGGCTACCGCATCTCGACCGGATTCGCCGGCACTCCGTTGGTCACCGACGCCCTGTCCTCGACCGGCCACCTCGATGCGGCCTACCTGCTCCTCCTGGAGACGGGTTGCCCGTCGTTCCTGTACCCCGTGACCATGGGGGCCACGACCGTCTGGGAGCGATGGGACTCGATCCGTCCCGACGGCTCCATCAACCCGTCCGGCATGACCTCCCTGAACCACTACGCGCTCGGCGCCGTCGTCGACTGGATGCACCGCACGATCGGCGGCCTCACCCCGGTCGAGCCCGGCTACTCCAGGATGCGCATCGCGCCCCGGCCCGGCCGCGGTGTCACTTCCGCAGTGCTCAGACACACCACCACGCACGGCGACGTGCTCGTCGACTGGCGGATCGTCGACGGTGAGGGCCGCGTGCTCGTCACGATCCCGGACGGCACGACCGCCGTGGTCGAGCTCCCGCTGCACCCGGATGCGGCGGCGTTCGAGATCGCTGCCGGGTCGCACGAGTGGAACTACCCCGTGGAGGACGCGGGCCAGGGCGGTTCGTACAACTTGGACTCGACCCTGGGCGAGATCGCAGCCGATCCGAACGCCTGGCGCCTGTTCACCGACGCGTTCGGCCGACACGTCCCTGGCGTGCCGCTGGACGGCGACGACCCCGGCGCCGCGGCCCTGTCCATCAGAACCCTCCTGGACTACATCCCGGGCGCATCCGAGGAACTGAAGACCGACATCGAAGCGTCCCTCGACGCCGCAACCACTGGAGCATCAGCATGACGTTCGATCCATCAGCACTGACCCTCGCGCAGAAGGCAGCCCTCCTCTCCGGCGCCGACTTCTGGTCCACGAAGAGCCTGTCCGACGCGGGCATCCCATCGATCGTCCTCACCGACGGACCCCACGGCGTGCGACGCCAGGCCGGTGAAGCCGACCACCTCGGCATCAACGACAGCCTGCCATCGACGTGCTTCCCCCTCGCCGTGGCGGTGGGCAGCAGCTGGGACCCGCAGCTCGCCGCACAGGTGGGTGCCGCCGTCGGCCGGGAAGCACGGGCGTTCGGAGTCTCCGTCGTCCTCGGACCAGGGGTGAACATCAAACGCAGCCCGCTGTGCGGCCGGAACTTCGAGTACTACTCCGAGGACCCTCACCTCTCCGGAGTGCTCGGCACCGCTCACGTCACCGCGATGCAGGAGACGGGGGTTGGGGCTTCGGTCAAGCACTTCGCCGCGAACAACCAGGAACACGAACGGATGCGCATCAGCGCAGACGTGGACGAGCGCACCCTCCGGGAGATCTACTTCCCGGCCTTCGAACGAGTCGTCCGGGAGGCCAGGCCCGCCACCGTGATGTGTTCGTACAACAAGATCAACGGGGTCTACGCCTCCCACAACCGATGGCTGCTCACGGACATCCTGCGCACCGATTGGGGCTTCGAGGGCGCGGTGGTCTCCGATTGGGGCGCCGTCAGTGACCGCGTCGCAGGTGTGGCAGCCGGGATGGACCTGGAGATGCCCGGCAGTGGAGGAGCCACCGACCAGCAGATCGTCGACGCCGTGCTGGCCGGGCGACTCGACGAAGAGCTCGTGGACGAATCCGTCCGCAGGGTCGTGGCGCTCACCGAGCTGGCAAGCGATGCCACCGGTGATCTCGACGTGGACGGCCACCACACGCTGGCCCGACAGGTCGCGGCGGATTCGATCGTGCTGCTCAAGAACGATGAGTCCACCCTCCCCATCCGGCCGGACACCCGCATCGCCGTGCTCGGCGCCTTCGCGACCACGCCCCGGTATCAGGGAGGCGGCAGCTCCCACATCAACGCCACCCGCGTCGACGCCGCCCTCGACGCCATCCGCGACCAGTCGTGGGCGGAGGGGGTGACCATCGAGCACGCGACCGGGTTCACCGAGGACGGCTCCGGTGACACCGCCGCGCTCCTCGACGAAGCGGTCGCCGTCGCCGCCCGTGCGGACGTCGCCGTGCTGTTCGTCGGGCTGGGAGACCGCGACGAGTCCGAAGGGTTCGACCGCGACACCCTCGCCCTCCCGGCCCCGCAGGTCGATCTCATCCACGCCGTCGCAGCGACAGCGGCGAAGACCGTCGTCGTGCTCTCGAATGGAGGCGTCGTCTCGCTCGAAGGCTGGCACGACGAGGTCGACGCGATCCTGGAAGGGTGGCTGCTCGGTCAGGCGAGCGGCTCAGCCATGTCGGATGTGCTGTTCGGCCGGGTCAACCCGTCCGGCCACCTGGCGGAATCGATCCCGCTCCGTTTGGAAGACACCCCCAGCTGGGTGAACTTCCCCGGCGAGCAGGGCCACGTGCGGTACGGCGAAGGCGTCTTCGTCGGGTACCGGTACTACACCTCGGCGGAGGTGCCGGTGCGGTACCCGTTCGGTCACGGACTCAGTTACACCACGTTCTCCACCGAGAGCGTCGTCGCCCGGGTCGTCGGTGACGCCGAGGTCGAGGTCGACGTCACCGTGACCAACACCGGTGAGCGCACTGGCAAGCACGTCGTCCAGCTCTACGTCGCCCCGGCACCGGCGCCGGTGCGCCGCCCGGTTCGAGAGCTGCGCGGTTTCGCGAAGGTCGACCTCGGTGCCGGCGAGAGCACCACGGTCACGCTGCGGCTCGATCGGCGCGCCTTCGCCTACTGGGACATCGAGCTCGACCGGTGGGTCGTCACCGCCGGCGACCACCTGATCCAGGTCGGCTCGGACGCCGCCACCATCACCCGCGAGACGGCCGTGACGCTGAGCGGAGACACGATCGTCCGCGAACTCACCCTGGCGTCCACGGTCGGCGACTGGTTCGGTCACCCCGAGGTCGGACCCTTGCTCATGCAGGGCATGTCCGCGGGGATGACCGCGGAGCAGGCCCAGCAGGCCGCGGAGAACCCCGACCAGCTCAAGATGGTCGAATCCATGCCCATGCAGCAGTTCCTCGCATTCGTCCAGGGCGCCATCCCCGAGGAGTCCCTCGAGCAGATGATGCAGTTGTCGCGATCCGCTGCGGGTGCCGCACGATGACGAGGGTGCCGCCGCCTGGCGGTCAGGGCTCGCCGGTCAGCCGGCCACAGAACATCCGGAGAACGACAACGCCGATGGAGGCACACATGAACAGATACGACGACAGGCGAGTCCTCATCACCGGGGCAGGCTCCGGTATCGGACAGGCGACGACCCTGCGGATCCTCGCGGAAGGCGGGACGGTCGTCGCCGCGGACATCAGCGACACAGGCCTGGCGGACACCGCGTCGAAGGCAGGCTTTGACCTCGAACGCTTCCATCCGGTGATCATCGACATCGGTGACGAAGGATCGGTCCGTGGCGGCGTGGAGGAGGCCGTCGGAATCCTCGGCGGGCTCGACGTCCTCGTCAACGCGGCCGGCATCCTGCGTTCCTCCCACACGGCGACGACCAGCCTGGAGAGCTTCCAACAGATCATCCGCGTCAACCTCACCGGGACGTTCCTCATGATCCGCGAGGCCCTTCCAGCCCTGCAGCGGGGTACTGGAGCTGCCGTCGTGAACTTCAGCTCCACATCCGCCGGCTTCGCCCATCCCTACATGGCCGCGTACGCCGCGAGCAAGGGAGGCGTGCAGTCGATGACGCACGCGCTCGCCGCCGAGTACGCCAAGGATGGCATCCGGTTCACCTCCGTCCAGCCGGGCTCCATCTCATCCGGGATGACCAGCGGGACGGGCATGAGCGGTCAAAGCGTGGGTCCGGGCCTGCCGGACGACGTCGACTACAGCCTCATGATGAAGCTCCAACCCATGCTCGGTGAAGGCTTCGCCTCACCCGATGCCGTCGCGGGCGTCGTCGCGATGCTCGCGAGCGCCGACGGCGCGTTCATCACAGGCACGGAGGTCCGGATCGACGGCGGAACCCACGCCTGACCCCTCGATCACCTGCTGACATCGGGTCGCGCGCGACATTCCGCGGTGAGAAGCTTGCGTTGTGACCGGTATCGACCTGACCTTCGCGCCACCGCTGAGGGGCATGTTCTATCGCGCCGTCGACCCGAGCTTCCGCGAGTTCGCGATCGCCGGATCGCGTGCCGCCGGGCGCTACTCGCGGGCGAACGAGCCGACGCTCTACCTGAGCTCGTCCATCGATGGCGTCGAGGCCGCGATGATCGCACACCAGGATGCTCGGGCGGCGGCGCGCGAGATCGTGGAGGTCGATGTCGAGGCGTCCGGCATCGTCGACCTGCGCGACCTGGGAGCCCTGGAATCGGCAGGCATCGACCTCGCCGACGCAGCGGCCCCATGGCAGGACGTCGTCGCCGGCGGAGGCACGCCGACATCGTGGAGTGTCCGCGACCGCCTGCTGGCAGGCGGCGCGAACGGCGTGATCGACCCCTCGCGAAAACGCCCGGGGCTCTGGCATCTGGTGCTCTTCCGCTGGAACGAGCCTGGTGCGCCTACCGTCAGCTTGAGAGGGACTCATGTTGCCGCCGCGAAGTGACGCCGCGAGACGACGTTCGTCCTGATCCGAGCGTGTGCCGGGCCGCTCAGCTCTGAGCGCGGCGCGCATGCGTGCGCGCCTTCATCCGGTTGCCGCAGACCGCCATCGAGCACCACTTCGCGGTGCCAGGCCGGCTGTGGTCGACGAGGAACTGCGTGCACTCGTGGTTCGCGCAGGCGCGGAGGCGCCCGGGGAACTCCGTGATCACGCTCGACCACGCCAGCACGACCCCCGCCACCAAGCGATCGTCGTCAGGGACCTGAAGCTCCCAGACCACGCCATCCGGGGTGATACGCGGCGTGCGCACGGCATCGTCGAGGATGCCCGCGAGGTCTCTGATCGCTCCTCCGTCATCTCCACGGACCATGGTCTGCAGCGCCTGTCTCGCACGTCGGAGGCGCGCCACCTCGTCCACGGATCCCGTGCCGCCCCAGCTGCGCGCCAGGTCTCGTCCGGTCGCCCCCTCGAGACGGTCGGTCGGGGTGCCCTCGACGACCGGCGCACTGTTCAACAGGCCCAGCAGCAGCTCCTCGTCGCGAAGCATCGTTCTCCGTTCTCGTGCGCCGTCCGACGCCCTGGATCCATGCTACCGTCTGACTAACCAGTAAAACAATCTAAAGGGGTTAGCAATGGTCACCGTCCACCACCGCACCGTCTCGATCGACGGGCTCGACGTCTTCTACCGCGAGGCCGGCCCGGCAGACGCTCCCGTGCTCCTGCTCCTCCACGGGTACCCGAGCAGCTCCCACATGTTCCGGCACCTCATCCCGGCGCTTGCCGGCCAGTACCGCGTCATCGCTCCGGACCACATCGGCTTCGGTCGCTCCTCCACCCCATCGGTCGACGAGTTCGAGTACACCTTCGCGGCCCTCGCAGGGGTCACCGGCCGGTTCCTCTCGACCATCGGCGTGACGCAGTACACGATCTACGTCCAGGACTACGGCGCCCCGGTCGGCTGGCGCCTGGCCCTCAACGACCCCACTGCCGTCGTCGGGGTCATCTCCCAGAACGGCAACGCATACGAAGAAGGCTTCGTGCCGAGCTTCTGGGACCCGATCTGGGCCGACGCCGCCGAACGGACCACCGAGACGCGCGACGCGCTTCGTCCTGCCCTCGGACGGGAAGCCGTCGAGTGGCAGTACACCCACGGCGTGCCGGACGTGACGACCGTCGACCCCGACGCCTGGGAGCACGACCTCGCGCTCCTCGCCCGTCCGGGTCAGGACGACGTGCAGCTGGCGCTCTTCCGCGACTACGCCACCAACCGGGACCTCTACCCCGCGGTGCACGAATGGCTCCGCACCTCACCGGTACCGGTGCTCGCGATCTGGGGGCGTAACGACGAGATCTTCGCCGCCGCCGGCGCCACAGCGTTCACCCGCGACGCCCCCGATGCTCGCGTCGAGCTCGTCGACGGCGGACACTTCCTCCTCGAATCCGACCTCGACCACGTCGCTGACACCATCACGGACTGGCTCCGGATGAGTGACCGAAGCGCATAGTCCGCCGGGTCAGTCCGTCCACCTGGACCGAGGTCAGCGGCGGCGCGTTCGGCTCGGACGGCTCAGGCTGCTGGCGGGTTGATCGTGAGTTCGCCGGGGAGTCCGGAGGCTGCGAACGCCGCTTGGATGGCAGCGGTGACCTGGTCATCCGGCTTGCTGAGGTTGGCGTGGAGCGTGGTTTCGCCGTCGGCGACGGTGTAGATGATGCTGTCCAGGCCCGATGATCCCTGGAACGGGATGGTGAGCGCTTCGAGGAAGTCGGCGAGTGCAGCGGGTGGTGTCTCGTCAGTGGTGATGCGTACGCCCTTGTAGGCGCCGGTGCCGCTGTCCCAGGTCAGGGTCCATCGGACGGGACCGACGGTGTCCTCGAGGCGGTCGCCGGTCGTGTGCTGACGGAGCAGGTCGACGAAGTCGGTGTACCGTCCCCGTTCGGAAGCGTCCAGATGGGCTGGGGCGTCGGTGGCGAAGTACAGCGTGATCGGCCCCGGTCCGGCCAGGTGTTCGGCGACCGACACCCAGCCGTCGTCGGAGATGGTGTTCCAGTTTTCGGCGAACACGGTCGAACGGGCGGCCGTTTCGACGGTGCTGATGTCGCAGGGTGCGAAGCGGTCGGTGGGTGCGAGTGACTGCAGGACCGTCGCCGTCTGATCGACCGTGATGTCCTCGTCGAGGTCCACCGAAAGGGTGCAGCTCGAGCCGGAGCTGTAGGTGAACTCCTTCGCGTACGCCGAGACGGTGCCGTGATCGCCGACGGCCTCCTGGAGGACCGGTGTCACCCGCCAGGAGGCGATCTTCATCGTCGAACAGGAGTACAGGATCAGCGCTGCGATGCAGGCCATGGCGATGAGGAGGACGAGCACGACGATCCGGCCGGCTCGGCTGCGACGGGTGCGTGGCGATCTCGGTCGAGGTTCGCGAAGGGTCGGCTGGACGAACACGTCACACCACTTCCTGGGTGGCCGACCTGCGTCGGCGGAGGCGGCCGGTACCGACGACGGCCGCAAGGGCTCTGATCGTCGCCGTCGCGGACCTCATCGTCGGGAGAAGAGCCGCTCGAACAGCGAGGGCTTCGGAGCGGGCCGACTGCCGGCGATCCGGCGCATCCGTGCCTGGATCTCCGGATCGCTCTGCATCGCCAACATCGCCAACCGCGCCGATCCGAGACCCCACTGCGACCAGTGCTTCGCGTGAGCCGTCACCGCCGTGATCTGGCTGAGCTGGTTCAGATCGCTGAGTTCCCGCCATCGTGTGAGGTCGAGCAGCGCGATCTCCTCGGCATACGTCTCGTTCACCCGGGTGATCCCAGTGTTGCCCGCTCGACGGCGCGCAGGGGTCTCGGCCGAGGCGTCGCCCGTCGCGAGGTGGATGGTGGCGAGCTCGTCGAGCAACTCCTCGAACACCGCGTGCAGCTCGGAACGTACCTTGGGGGCTGTCGCGATGACCTGGTCCTCCTCGGTCCTCCACGCGATGAGCACGCCGCCGGAGCAGAGGCGGCACAGTTGCCTGGGCACGATGCGGCTCGTGGCGTAGCCGCACTGGCAATACCCCGCGATGTTGGCAAGGGTGTCGTCGAGTGAGACGAAGGTGCTGTTCTCCTCCGACTCCGCCTCCTCCACGGACTCCATCAGCAGCAGGGCTCCGGGCACGCCGACGGCCGCTGCCCGTCCGACGTAGGTGCCGGGCACCCGGGTGATCTTCGCGGTCCACAGGTCGACGTCCTCGGTGCTGAACAGCCCACTGGCCTGACGGACGTACTCACTGACGCTCCGCTCGACGATCGTCTCGAGCTCGGTGTCGAGTCGCTTCATGGCCGCGTCGTCCGACGGGTCGTCGAATCGTTCGTTCAGCGCGATCACGGCTTCGCGGCCGCGAGCCACGATCGCCTGGTGCACGGCCGCGGCGCGCGGGTTCCGCTGCAGCAGCAGCTCCTCAGTGCCGAGTATCTCGATGCTCGTGATCATGGGGTTCCTCGCAATCGGGGACACCGGCTCATCCGGTGTGCTGACAGGACGTGTGCCCGGTGGAGCCGCGCCGGGTTTGACAGCCCGCAGGACGAGCCCACCGTGGACCGGCTAAAGAGGCCCAGCACCTCAGCGGGTGAAGGCGATGGCGCCAGCAGCGTCACGGGTCAACACTCCGGTGTAGGAGACGGTCATGATGGGCAGGGCGTCGTCGGAGAAGCGGATCCGGAACGCCGACGTGGCGTGATACTCGCCGTCGATCAACACGATCTCCGGACCCGGCTCGCGGAACCATTCAGCCGTCACCGCATCACCGAGCGGTCCTGGCAGCACACTCGTCAGCTCTTCCGGACAGGACGGTCCGACGAAGTGCTCGGCCCCGCATGCCGCCTGCAGCCCCTCGATCGCCGCGGCCAGTCCGGTTTCCACGTCCGACATGAACGCCGGCGAGAAGCTGAAGCCGTCTCCCGTGGCCTGTCCATCGGCATCGACCAGATCCGGGACGTACGCGGTGAACGCATCCTCTTTCCCGATCAGCTTCACCAAGCCGGTCGGATCCTCGAAGGCCACGGCATAGGCGCCGGGGAGCAGCTGCAACTCGTTTCCGTCCTCAGCGAGCACGTACTTCAGCTCATCGTTGACGGTCACGGTACCGACCGACTCCATGCGGCTGATCGTGATCGGGCCGTCCCCTCGCCAGCTGGCGATCCTGAGTTCTCCGTCTTCAGGAACGACCCGGAGTTCGAGCCGTCCGGTTCCCTCGGCGCCCTCGAGTGTGTAGTCGACGGTGGCGGTGAACCCACCTGCGTCATAGCCCGTCGTCTTGACGATGCGCGCGTCAGATGGGAGCGCGTCGGACGCGCGGTAGAAGTCGTCGTCGATGAACTCCTCGGGGAAGTCGATGCTGGTCAAGGCTGCGGCCGCGGTCGCTTCACCCGCCTCGAGGTGTGCGAAGAACGCTTCGACGAGCGCGATGCTGTCGGAATCGTCCGTGTCGATGGGACGTGCGCAGGCCGTGAGCGCGAGCGCGACGGCGCAGACGACGGCGGCGAGGCGCGCAACCCGTACCGAACGTCTGATCTGTGGCCTCGCGGTCGCGCTCGGCACCTCCACTGGCGGTGCGCCCCGGAGACTCACTGGTTCAATCCGACAAGTGTGATGCGATTCCCCATGGCCAAACAGTACTGGTCCCGCTCTGCCGAGCGAATGGGGACCGCTCCCCATCATCACGGCGGCGGCGGGCCGCTCACTGGCCGGGGTCCGACGGAACGCGTGAGCAACTGGACGCCACATCATGCGCGGACTTGCACCTGCCGTAGCGTCATGTGGTGCAGTGGACGTATCCCGCCCACCGAGGAAGGCCCCCACATGTTCTCGTCCTTCACCCCACCGCGCCAGGTCACGATCGGAGGCGCCGCTGCGTTCGTCGGCACCACCCCACGGGCGATCCGTCACTACCACCAGATCGGTCTGCTCCCTGAGCCCGAGCGGGGGAGTGACGATCGCCGCCGCTACGGCTACGACGAGATGATCCGGCTGCTGTGGATCCGTCGGATGGCGGACGCCGGCATCGCCCTCGACGACATCCGCGACGCCTTCGCGGATGGCATCACCGATACCGACGACGATGTCGCGCGCATCCTGGACCGCCTGGAGGGCTCCCTCGTCGCTCGGCAGGCGGAACTCGAGCAGCAGCGGACCGCCGTGCAGCGCATGCGTGCGCAGGGCAGCAGGTTGGGACTGCTCTCCGAGGTTGTGAGCGACCGCCTCACAGACCTGCCCGAGGGCGCTCTGCGGCAGGACGATCTGGACACCCTGCTCGTGACCGAACGGATCTTCGGCGGGCTCGGCGCGTCCGTCCAGGCGTCGCGGTTCATCGCCCTGGCCACCCACCCGGAGCTGCGGGAGGAGTCCGACCGGGTCGACGCAGCCGAAGCAGCACTCGACGACACGGTCGCGGTCGACGATCCCCGCGTGGCGGAGATCGCCACCGAACGGCATGCCTTCGAGGCGGCTCTCCGTACGGTCATCGAGGACTCCGGCCTAGCGCAGACTGACGACGACCGCTTCGACGCGTGGGACGAGTCCCACCCCCTTCCCGACGACGAGGACGGCGCAGGCTCGACGTGCGGCTCGACGAGCCTCACCGAGGCCGTCCGGATGATGCCCTACGACTTCTCCCGGGCACGCCTGCGGTGCATGGAACTAGTCCTGGAACTCGATGCGCTCGACGTCGCGCCACCGGTCGAACGCTGAGTCGTCGACCGCGATCGTCCGTGTCGCGACTGGGCGTCACCGCGCCGAGCCGATCCTCGCGAGGCATCGGGGCCCCGGGGGACCTCTCGGGGCCCGTCCGCGGTCAGACCCGGATTCGTGCGGGTCCGACACCTCCGACACCGACCGTCATGTCCACGCCCAGTGCCGCTTGGTCGGACGTCAGGCGGGCGCTTCGCCCATCGTCAGTTCCGGCTCGACGCCGGCCGGCATCGGGAACCAGGCGAGGAAGGTGACGCCCTCGTCGGTCGCGTCGAAGACGATCGTCTCGTTCGCCGGCTCGGTGAAGGTGTCGCCGGCGCGCAGGACGGTCTGAGGCCCGGTCCCCACTTGGAAGTTCACGGAGCCGGTTTCGATGGTGCCGAAGACCGGGCCGTTGTGCCAGTGCGGCCCGACGTGGAAGCCGGGGGCGATCGTGATGCGTCGCACTTCGACGGAGGCGAAGCTCGGAGCCCCATCGAGCGTCACCGTGCTCAGGGTCGTTCGTTCGATCGGGGATTCACTCATGGGTCGATGATGCCAGTGGTCGGTGCTCGGCGGCGCCGGGCCGACCAGAGGTCAGGAACCTCCCCGACGACGACGGGCCCGTGCGCCGAACTCGTCCAGCACCTGCAGGACCTCGCTGGCCTGCCAGTGGCGGTTCCGTCGGCCCGCGCTGGACTGGACGAGAATCCCGGCGTCGACGAGCTTCTGCACCGAGGTGTCCGCTGTCGAGAAGTGCAGCCCCAGGGTCGATGCCACCAGCGACGTCGTGATCACCGGCTGCCGCAGGAGCAGCTGCTTCAGACGCTGCACGGATGAATCGCTGCGCACCTTCACGGTTTCGTCCCACCGCTCTGCGATCGACGTGATGTCGCGTTCCAGCGTTCGGCCGTTGGCGACCGCCGCGTACGCGGCTTCCGTCATCGTCTCGATGATCGGGCGCAGGTCACCGGATCGGTACGCCGTGAGCGCGCGGAAGTAGTGGTCAGTGTCGCCGAGCAGGCCAGCGGACACGGGTACGGTGACGTTCCTCGTCACGTCAGCTGCCCGCAGCATGCCCTGCACGAGCGCGCGGCCAGTGCGTCCGTTGCCGTCCGGGAAGGGGTGGATCGTCTCGAACTGAGCGTGAGCGATCGCGATCTGCGCCATGACGGGCACATCGAGACGGTTCGCGAACGTCATCACATCCGTCATGAGCTCAGGCACACGATCCTGATGCGGGGGGACGAATGCGGCGCCGTGCGGGGAGAAGCCGGTTCCGCCGATCCACACCTGGTCGTCGCGCCACCGACCCACGATGTCGGGATCGGACCGATCCAGCAGTGCGCGGTGCATCGCGAGGATCGCCTCGGGGTCCAAGCGATCCGCCAGCGCCACGGCCGCCTCCATGGCGGCGACGTTCTGCACGACGAGCTTCGCGTTGACCGACGTCGAGTCGCCGATCTCCGCAAGGGCCACCTGCTTCGCGCTCGAGGTGAGATGCTCCACCTCGGAGCTCGATGCGCTCTCGGTCCGCAGCAGGATCGACGAGAACGGTGCCGCCAGTGTGCCGACCTCGGCGTCGAAGCGGGTCAGCTCGCGGCCGGCGTCCTCGCTTGCAGCCACGAGGTCCGCGGGCAGCTCGACAGACAGATCCGCGATGAAGGGTGGGACTGCCGCCTGGTATGGGCCCGCGGCCAACCGGCGGCGTCGCTTGGACGCGACCGCGTCGCTGTCGTGCGTCCATGGCCGCGGTTCGTAACTCGTCGCCGGCCAGGACCGTTCCAGCCCTGCGGAGTCGGTAGGCGAGATCATGGCGCTACCTTATTCGGGTTTACTGAAATTAACCCGAATACAGATCGCGATCCCGAGCATGGTGAACGCGACGGCGATCACCACGGTCGGGACGGCCTCGGGTACATCAGCGATCAGGACGGATGGCCGATCGTGACGCTCTCCCGCTCGGCGCGGGTGAGTTTGACCCGGGCGAGGCGGATCCGCTGCCCGCCCTTCACTGGTCGCGGAAGGGCCACGGTGAGCGGTCCCTCGTCCTGGGCGCCGAACAGGCAACCGTCCGCTTGTGGAAACACCACCGTCGCGGGAATGGCGCGAAAGACGCCGATCTGCTGCTTGAGCACCGCCAGTCGGTGGATGTCGAATGCACGCGCCACCGTGGCCGCGCGGACCGTGCGCAGGGCGCCCGCGAACACCCACGTCGGCATCCGCGGGCCTGAGACGAGCATGAACGGCTTCTGGAGATCACGAGCGCGAGCTTCACCCCTGCCGCCGACCAGACGCTGGTCGTACGTGATGGTGGGCGAACCCTCGCCACCCCATTCGGCGAGGCCGCTCGGTGCCTGCAGGGCGACCCAGCCGTCCTTGCGGAAGATCCCGAACTCTCGCCGGAGACGGACCTGTATCGACACCACCGAGATGGCGATCAGCAGGAGGCCCGTGGCGACCCACCCTGCCACGGCCGGCCTCGAGAGCCATTCCCCGAGCACGCCGATGCCGGGCTCGGATGCTGTCGTGAAGGCATCGACCAGTCCGAAGACCTGTGGGATCAGGAACGGGATCCCGAGCACCAGCCCGAGTATGGAGTACTCGCCTTCAGTCTTCAACCGGCGACGGAAGCCGCCGAGGGTGCTGATCTCCTGCTCGATGCTCCACCGCAACTCGTCGAGGCGGCGAGGATCGACGCTCGCTTCCCAATCCGGGCCGAGCCAGCCACGCACCGGCCCACTGTCGTTCCGAGGAATGCTCACAGAACCAGGGTAGAGGCACCGCCGCACTGCTCGACGAGTGGCCGAGAGACGTGTTCCGACTCAGTAACCGGTTGCGACATCCGCTTGGGGAAGCTATCTTCCTATAAACACGTTCCATGAACATTGGGGGAGATGATGATTCGCAAGAAGATCCTGGTACTGCTCACGTCCGGACTGGTGGTCGCCGGCGGACTCGGCGGTGTGGCGGCTAACGCCGTGGCGAGCTCCGCGGAGGCGCCGGCGGAGGCGACCGCGACGCCGACCGAGAGCGCGACGCCGACCGCGACCACGCCGCCCACCGAGTCCACGCACATCAATGAGTTCTACCTGCAGGGCCTCTGGCAGCGATTCTTCGAGGTTGGTACAGCCGCGATGGCGTCCTGCATGACTGAAGCGGGGTTCGGGTTCGACGACACCAGCTTCGACGGGATGCCGCCAGGTCTGAGCGAGGCCGACCAGGACGCCTGGCAGGCGGCCGCGGTCCCCTGTCGTGAGGAGCGTGACGCGGCGACCGCTGCTGCCGAGGCGGCCTACGTGCCGACCGAGGAGGAGCGTGCCACGGCACTGGCGTTCGCGACGCAGTACCAGGGCTGGATCGATGCGATGCGCTCGTGCATGGCTGATCGCGGCCACGAGTTCGTGGGCGCCGTCGACATGACGCTCCAGGCTTACCCGTATCCCGAAGGTCAGCAGGCGACCGGGATGCCCGACGGCCTGTCTCCGGAGGAGAGCCACCAGTGGAAGTTGGATGCCACCGGCTACGACTACTCCTTCCCCGAGTCGGAGCAGAGCACCTGGGAGGCGTCCTGCGGTTTCGTCGCCGACGCCGCCTACGGTGGGCCCGGTCACTGATCGGTCTGTCGAGAGTCGGTCTCGTGTCCGCCACAGAGCGTCGGACACGAGACCGGCCACCGAGTGGGTGAGGATGGGGCCATGCGCGCAATCTTCACGGACATCGTCAACGGGGCCGAGCAGCAGGTCCGAGACCGGATCGCACAGGATCCGTCGGTCGTCGGAGCCGTCGCCGCGGGTACGCCGAAGCAGTACGCCGGACAATCCACTCTGCAGGTGGCAGTCCGTTCCGGCGAATTCGCCATCGCGCATTTCTTGCTGGCGAGCGGCGCCGATCCCGGGTTCGTCGACGTCGATTCGCCGAGTGGATGGGCCAAACCTGTGCTCCACGATGCGCTCGTGGCTGCAGTGCAACGCTCACGCTGGATGCGTCAGACGTTCACTGCGCAGTCGGAGCGAGCGTTCCGAACGGTGAACAGCGCATCGAAGTCGGACGACGCGTACAGCGTCGTCGTGGCGCTGCTCGATGCGGGCGCCGATGTACGCGCAGTGGATTCGAAAGGATGCACGCCGCTCGGTCGCGCCGCACGCGCAGCACACGACGTCCTTCCTCGCAGGCCGCACGGACAGCCCGATGCGCGAGACGGCAGACCGTTGAACCCGGAGCTCGTCGAAGACCTCTCGCGGATCTTCGACCTCCTCCGCCAGCGTGGGGCCGACCCGGCACTCCGAGAGCCGCAACTGGACATGTCGTTGAGCACCTACTACGAGACTGAACTCGTCGGGGCCTTCCTCGCAGGTCGCGCGCGACCGGATCCCGCACCGTAGTCGACGCCTGCCCTGCCCATGGTGGGGGCAGTGGAGTGCGGGGTCATTCGGCTTGGAAGCCCTGGTCGTCGGTCTGTCGACGATCACCTCCTGGCTGGATGTCGGTCCGAGTCGTCATCCACGGTCACCGGATGCGTGTTCCGGCGTGGCGGGCCGGGCGAACGGAGCCCCCGGCGAGGACGAGCAGCGAGCTGGCTGGGATGGCGAGTACAGCCATCCCCGCGGCGGAGAGGAGCGCCGATTGGCGCAGACGTCGTAGGGCGGCTCCGAGGTGTCTGTCGAGACGATCCCGCGAGCGACCATCCGGTCGCCTCCCGCGCCGAGCTCGCGGGGCCAGACGGCGACGACCACGGATGAGCACACGGTGGTGTATCCGGGATGATCATCGCCGTCGACCCGCTCGTGGACGGTCGACGGGAGGAACGCGAGCACGCCCATCGCCACGACGGACGCCAGCCCGGCCACGTAGTGACACTTAACGCGCATACGTGACACCAACTGGTGGGATCGTGACAGGTCGGTCCAACCGGCCGGCAACCCGGTGCGGGGATCAGCGCGGGCCGACGGACGCGCTGCCCGCGGGCGCTGACGACGCGGCGTCGAGCAGCTCGAGCACGTGGCGGTAGTCCTCGCCCGTGGCGCGGGTCATCCCGAGTTCGCAGGTGCGGTTGCACGATGCGTGCGCGTCGGCACTCAGGGCGGCGACCTCGGCGGCCTCGGCCTTCGTCGCGGACGCCGTCAGCTCGGGGTGCAGCATGCCGCGGTCGCCGGCGAAGGCGCAGCAGCCCCAGTCGTCCGGGACGTGCACGCGCTCGGCCACGGCTTCGCCGATCAGCACGAGATCCGGGTCGAGGCCCATCTGTCGTGAGGAGCAGGTCGGGTGCAGGACGAGTTGCTCGATCTGCGCTGACACGTCGACCCGGGGCAAGATCTCCCGGGCGGCGAAGGCCACCGCGTCCTCGACGACCACGCCGCTCTCGCTGAGGAGCTTCGCGAAGCCCTCGGTGCAGCTCGACGCGTCGCTGACGACCACGAGCCCACTGTCGGCCACGGCCGCTCGGATGCGTTCGACCGTGCGTTGCTCGTTCACCGCAGCACCGGACGCGAACCCCTTCGACGACCACGGGGTGCCGCAACAGATCGACTCGACGCCGTCGGGGACCATCATGCTCAGGCCCGCCCGCTCGAGCAGTCGGGTGAAAGCGCCCATGACGCCGTCCCCACCGTCCGCCGCGCCGAACATGCTGTTCACGCACGCCGGGACGTAGATGCCGACGGTCGGACCGTCACCGGCGCCCACCGTCCGGCCGAGTGCCTTCCGCGAGCGTCCGCCGCCCGGCAGATCGCCCGAGTACTTCGGCACGGTGTCCGCGCCGAGCACGGCACGCGCGACGTCCGTCACCGCACCGACCACCGGGGCCGGCAGGAGCTTCGCGCCGGAGAGCGCGACCGAACCGATCCTCGTGACCGGCCCCCAACCGGTGGCAGCAGCCTTCCAGCCCGCGGCGGCGACCGGAGCCGCCTCGGTGCGCCGGATGCGCTTGACCAGCGCGCCGGTGTTGATCTGGACCGGGCACGCCGTCTGACACATCCCGTCGACGGCGCAGGTCTGCACGCCGGCGTAGTCGTAGTCGTCCGCGAGCTCCTCCGCGAGGGTGATGTCCCCGCGGGCGCGAGCGGACTCCTCGGCACGGCGGACGACGATGCGCTGCCGCGGCGTCAGCGTCAGATCGCGACTCGGGCAGACGGGTTCGCAGTACCCGCACTCCACGCAGCGATCGACCTCCTCCTCGACCGTCGGCTGGAGCTTGATCCCTTGGAGGTGCGCCTGGGGATCCTCGTCGATCAGCACGCCGGGATTCATCACGCCGGCCGGGTCGACCAACCGCTTCAGCTCGAGCATCACCCCGTACAGTTCGTCGCCGTACTGCCGGCGGACGTACGGTGCCATGGCGCGACCCGTGCCGTGCTCGGCCTTCAGGTTGCCGCCCGCCGCGAGGACGAGGTCGACCATCTGCTCGGTGAAGCCGTTGAACCGGCCGAGTGCGGCGTCGCCCTCGAACCGGTCGGTCAGCATGAAGTGGATGTTGCCGTCCTTCGCGTGGCCGAAGATGACCGAGTCGCGATAGGCGTGCTGCACGAAGAGCTCCTGCAGGCTCGCGCAGGTGTCTGCGAGGGCGGCGGTCGGCACGACGATGTCCTCGAGGAGGGCCGTGGTGCCGGAGGGACGCGCTCCCGCGACCGAGGCGTAGAGGCCCTTCCGGAGTGCCCAGGCGCGCGACCGTTGGGACGCATCGCTCGAGAACACCACCGGCGCGTGCACGTCCAGACCGTTCAGGAGCACACCGCCCGCCGTCGCGCGGTCCCTGAGTTCGACGGCGTCCTCGGAGCGGTACTCGACGAGGAGTGCCGCGTGATCCTGCGGAGTGAAGCCCTGGATCTCCGCCGGGCTGCCGGGGAGACGCTGCCCGACGGTCAGGGAGGTGGCGTCCATGAGCTCGAGCGTCGCGGCTCCGGACGCGACCAGCTCGGGCAGCGCGCGCGTCGCCGCGTCGAGGGAGGGGAACACGGCCAGCGCCGTCGACACCAGTGGGAGGACGGGGACGGTGCGGAAGGTCGCCTCGGCGACGAATGCCAGCGTGCCCTCCGAGCCGATGATGAGGTGCTGCAGGACGTCCACGGGTGACTCGAAGTCGAGGAACGCGTTGATCCCGTACCCCATGGTGTTCTTCAGGGAGAACTGGCGCTCGATGGACGCGACCGACGCCGGGTCCGATCGCACGCGGCGCTGCAGGCGCTCGATACCCTCGGCGAGTTCCGGTTCCGCTTCGTGGAGCTGTCGGTCGGCCGTCGGGTCGGCCGTGTCGATCGTGGTGCCGGACGGGAGGACGAACACCATCGACTCCAGCGTCCGGTAGGTGTTCTCGTCGATCCCGCAGGCCATGCCGCTGGAGTTGTTCGCGATGACGCCGCCGATCGTGCACGCCACCTCGCTCGCCGGGTCCGGGCCGAGGCGGTAGCCGAGTCGCGTGAGTCGCGCGTTGACCTGCGCCACCGTCGCCCCCGGCTGCACCCGGACGCGCTTGCCGTCGTCGAGGACCTCGATGGACTTGAACCGCTGCCTGGTGTCGACGATGATGCCGGAACCGGACGCCTGACCGGACAGGCTGGTGCCACCCGACCGGAACGTGACGGGCGCGGCGGACCGCGTCGCCGCCCGGAGGATCGATGCGACCTCGGCAGCGCTCTCCGCGATGACGACCGCCTCGGGCGTCAGCAGGTAGTGCGATGCATCCCCGGCGTACGCGGCCAGGTCGATCGCCCGGGTGCGGATCCGCGAGGGGTCGCCCACGGCTTCGCCGATGGCTTCGGTGATGAGGGATGGGACGGTGGTCGGGTGTGCCACGAGGCTTCCTTCTCGAATGCGGGCGTCAGCGGGGTGCAGGGGAGCGGGGTGCTGCGTTGCGGCTGCGGTGGCCGGACGCCTCAGAGGATGGGGCGTCGTCGGCCATCGCCCGGCCGATTCATTCGAAGCGTTGCCAGTCCGGCCGATTGTCGTAGGTGTAGCGATAGTAGTCCGACAACCGCAGCCCTGATGCCGCTGCCTCGTCGACGATGACGGTGGCGTGCTCGTGCAGCTGGAGCGCCGACCCGGGGACGAACGCGCTGAGCGGTCCTTCGACGGCGGCCGCGACGGCGTCCGCCTTCCCCGCACCCTGGGCGACCAACACGAGCTCGCGCGCCTCGAGGATGGTCCCGAGTCCCTGCGTCATGCAGTGGGTCGGCACCTCGTCGGGCGAGTCGAAGAAGCGGGCGTTGTCCTGTCGGGTCTTCGGCGCGAGGGTCTTGATGCGCGTGCGTGACGCGAACGACGACGTGGGCTCGTTGAACCCGATGTGCCCGTTCGACCCGATGCCGAGGATCTGCACGTCGATGCCGCCGGCCTCCGCGATGGCCCGGTCGTACTCCTTCGCGGCGGCCGCGAGGTCCGCGGCGCGACCGTCCGGGACGCGGACGCGCGAGGGGTCGAAGCCGAGCGGGGCGACGACCTCGCGCGCGATCACGCTGGCGTACGACTCGGGGTGGTCGGCCGGGATGCCCACGTACTCGTCCAGCGCGAAGCCGCGCGCTTCGGCGAACGACAGCGAGCCCGCCTGCACGCGACGGGCCAGTTCCGCGTAGATGCCCTGCGGGCTGGACCCGGTCGCGAGGCCGATGACGGCCTGCGGCCGCCCGGCGACGATGGACGCGATCTTCGCGCCGGCGACGCGACCGACCTCGGCGGCGTCGGGAAGGATGATGATCTCCACGGTGTCCTCTCGTTCCTGCTCAGGCGCTCGCCGCGGCCACGGCCGAGCGGACGTCGCCGTCGTGCGATTCCAGCAGCCGGGCGGCCGTCGCTGCGTCCACGTCGGCGAGGAGCATGACGACGGCGGTCTTGGCGTGGGCGCCGGCCTGCTCCAGGGCGGCGTCGGCGATCGGCCGTTCGACACCGGTGGCGTCGGCGACGATCCGCTGCGCGCGGTCGACGAGCTTCTCGTTGGTCGGCTTCACGTCGACCATGAGATTGGAGAAGACCTTGCCCGAGCGCACCATGGACGCGGTGGACAGCATGTTGCACACGAGCTTCTGTGCGGTGCCGGCCTTCAGACGGGTCGAACCGGTGAGCGCCTCGGGGCCGGTCATCACCTCGATGGCGATGTCCGCCTCGGCGCTGATCCGGGCGTCCCGGTTGCAGGACACAGCGATCGTCCCCGCGCCCAGGTGGCGTGCGTAGCGCAGGCCACCGATGACGTACGGGGTGCGACCACTGGCCGCGAGACCGACGACGACGTCCGTGGGGCGGAGGTCGGCCGCGATGAGTTCCGATGCGCCGAGCTCGATGTCGTCCTCGGCACCCTCGACGGCGACGACGAAGGCATGCTCGCCCCCGGCGATGAGCCCCAGGACCTCGGAGGGGTCGGTGCCGAAGGTCGGCGGGCACTCGACAGCGTCGAGCAGTCCGATCCGGCCGCTCGTCCCTGCACCGAGGTAGACGAGTCGCCCACCCTGCCGGCGAGCCTCCGTGATGCGTTCCACGGCGCGCGCGATGCTCGGCAGTTCCGCTCGGACCGCGTCGGCGACGAGTCGGTCCTCGTCATTGATCACCTCGAGCAGCCGGAGCGTGTCCAGCGTGTCGAGGTCGACCGTGCGTGGGTTGCGTCCCTCGGTGGAGAGCGCTGCCAAGGTACTCGATGCTTCAGGCACGAACGGCCCTCCGTTCTGGGTCGGACGGGCTGACGCCGTCGTGGTGGTCCGTGGGGCTGTCGACGGTCATGCTTCGAACCGCAGCGAGCGAGGCGGCCCGTCGAGCGTCCGCGCGGGGAGCGAGTGTCCGGGGACGATCGCGCCCAGGACGCTGCCGTGCGAGGCGCCGGTGGCCGAGGGGAGGGACCCCGCCTGGCCGTTCACCGTCAGGAAGCCGAGGACGGCGAAGGCGAGCGCTTCTTTTGCATCGGACGGGAGGCCTGCGTCGTCACTGCTGACGACGTCGGCCTCGGGGAGTGCAGCCCGGATGCGCGCGACGAGCTGAGGATTGCGCACTCCACCACCGGCGAGGATGACGCGCTCCACCCCGCGGACGGCGTCGGCGACGGTCCGTGCGGTCAGCTCGGTCAGGGTCGCGACGAGGTCCTCGATCGGAAGCGTCGGACGGCCGGCGAGCTGCTCGCGGAGGTAGTCGAGGTGGAACAGTTCCTTGCCCGTCGACTTCGGGGCCGGGCGCTGGTAGTACGGCTCGCTCAGGAGGAGGTCGAGCGTCTCCTCGTCGACGGTGCCACGCGCAGCGAGCTCGCCGTCGGCGTCGAACTGCCGGGCGCCGCCGGTGTGCTCGGCGACGACGGCGTCGATGAGGGCGTTCGCCGGTCCGCTGTCGAACGCGATCGGGTCCTGGCCCGGCCGCACGATGGTGGCGTTGGCGATGCCGCCGAGGTTGACGGCCGCAGCGGTCTCACCGCCCAGCCAGAGCGCGTCGATCATGCTGACCAGCGGAGCACCCTGCCCGCCGGCCGCGACGTCACGCGAACGCAGGTCGGCGACGACGGTGCAACCGGTGCGTTCGGCGATCCACGCCGGCTGGCCGAGCTGGAGCGTACCCTCGACCCGGCCGTCCTCGACCCAGTGGTACATCGTCTGGCCGTGGGAGACGATCAGGTCTGCCTCCCCGTTGCAGAGCTCCGCGACCGCTCGGACCGCGAGGTCGGCGAAGGCCTGCCCGATCCGCGTGTCCAACCGACAGATGTCGTCGACACTGGTGGTCGCCGGTGGCAGGGCTGCGGTGATCGCGGCTCGCAGTTCCGGGTCGTACCCGGCGGTGAGCATCCCGAGCGGGCGGACGACGAGGGTGTCGCCGTCCACGCTGATCTCGGCTGCTGCGGCGTCGATCGCATCGTGCGAGGTGCCGGACATGAGGCCGATGACGCGCATCGGGCGGCTCACTTGCGCAGCTCCGCCCGGTGGGCGTTCCCGCGGAGCGTGGCGATGGCGATCGCGCTCACGAGGCAGGTCGCCATCACGTAGTAGGCCGGGACGTCGACGTTGCCGGTCGAGGCGATCAGCGAGGTGATGATGAGGCCGGCGCTGCCCGAGAAGACGGCGTTCGAGATCGAGTAGGACAGTCCGAGACCGGTGTACCGCACGGAGGTGGGGAACATCTCGGCGAGCATGGCGGGGCCAGGGCCTGCGATCAGGCCGACGACCGCGCCAGCGACGAACACGGCGAGGCCGTGGACACCGACGCCGAGCTCCGGGTTCTGCAGCACGTTGAGCAGGGGCAGCGCCAGGATCACGATGAGCCCGGTGCCGGTGAGCATCACCCAGCGCCGACCGATCTTGTCCGACAGCCAGCCGGCCGGGAGGATCGTCGCCGCGAAGCCGGCGTTCGCGAGGACCGTGGAGATCAGTGCCTCCTGGAAGGACGCGTTGAGGCTGCTCTGGAGGTAGGAGGGCATGACGACGAGGAAGGTGTACCCGGCGGCGGACCAGCCCATCAGGCGGCCGATCCCCAGGAGGATCGCCTTGGCGGTCTCTGCAGCACCCGCACGCACGACCACCGGCTTGGCGACGTCGGTGGTGTCTGCGGCGGCGACCTTCTGGAACTCCGGGGTCTCCTCGAGCTTCAGGCGGAGGAACAGGGCGACCGCGCCGAGGGGGATGGCGAGCAGGAAGGCGATCCGCCAGCCCCACGCCGCCAGATCGGCTTCGGACAGCAGGGATGCCAGCAGGGCGACGGTGCCGGCGCCGCCGAGGAGTCCGAGCGCGACCGTGAACGACTGCCACGATCCGTAGAAGCCACGCTTCCCGGCCGGGGCGAACTCGGTCATGACCGAGACGGCGCCACCGAACTCGCCGCCGGCGGAGAGGCCCTGCAGGATGCGCACGATCGTGAGCAGGATGGGCGCCGCGATGCCGATGGAGGCGTACGTCGGGAGGATGCCGATGAGTGCGGTCGCCCCGGACATCATGACCAGGACGAGGATGAGCGTCGGCTTGCGGCCGATCCGATCGCCGATCCGGCCGAAGAGCGCCGCCCCGACCGGGCGGAAGAAGAAGGCGATCGCGAAGGACGCGTAGGTCGCGATGAGCGACTCGATGCCGGTCTGCTGGCCGTCGCTGAAGAACTGTGCGGCGAGGATCGTGGCGAGGAACCCGTAGATCCCGAACTCGTACCATTCGATGAAGTTGCCGACGCTGCCGGCGACGATGGCCCGGCGTCGGGCGGTGCTGCTGATCACGTCGCTGCGTGGTGTGGAGCTGGTCACGGGACCTCCCTTGGTTCCTGGATCGTGCATGCCGGCAGCACCCGCGGTACTCCGCCACACGTGTCGGCCAGTCCGCACCTGAGGAGGGCACTGGTCGCGAGTCGGTGCAACAAACATACACAATTCGATGGTGGATGGTAATTTCCATACATCCCGACGACGGGTGCCGACGGTACAGTGTTGACGGTCGAGAGGAGCACCGATGGGAGCCGACGTCCACCGGACATCACGGGCGGTGTCCACCGAGGTGCGCGCCCGTCTCGACGAACTCCGTCCCTCCGAACGGCGGATCGCCGAATCGCTGCTCGCCGACCCGGGCGCCTTCGCGACGCGGTCGGTCGCCGAGATCGCGGAGGAGGCCTCGACCTCGACGACGACGGTCGTGCGCTTCACGCGCAAGATCGGCTACGACCGCTTCAAGGACTTCCGACACGACCTCACCGAGGAGAACCTCCGCGAGCGGCTCGCGCTCGCCGGGACGAACGTGCAAACGCCCGACATCGTCGCCGGAGACAGCCTCGACGACATCGTCGCGAAGGTCGCCGCGAACGAATCGCTCTCGATCGCCGACACCGCGCAGGCGCTCGACACGGCAGCCCTCACCCGTGCGGTCGCCGCGGTCGCCGGCGCTCGCCGGGTCGACATCTTCGGTGTCGGAGCGAGCTCCATCGTCGCCGTCGACCTGCAGCGGAAGCTCTCACGGATCGGGCGCGTGGCGCTCGAATGGCCCGACCCGCATGCCGCCTGGACCGCCGCTGCGATCCTCGACGAGCAGGCGGTCGCCGTCGCGATCTCGCACTCCGGCGCGACCGCTGACACCGTCGACTATCTCCGGCTCGCGGCCCGCTCCGGGGCGACGACCATCGCGATCACGAACCACGCGGAGTCGACCCTGGCGAGCAGCGCGGACATCGTGCTCCAGACGTCCGCGCGGGAGACGGCGTTCCGGTCGGGAGCGCTCGGGAGTCGGATCGCACAGCTGATGGTCGTCGACTGTCTCTTCATCGGTGTCGCCCAGGTCGACGCTGAAGCGTCCATCGGTGCGCTGCAGCGGACCTTCGACGCGGTAAGGGAGCGTCGCTCCTCCGAGTGACGTCGACCGAGCGGCTGCGCTCCGTGACGACGGTTGAATATTTCGCATTCGTCGTATAACGTCTTACATATCAGTTACTCAAAAGAGTCGATATGCGGCGAGACCTGACGTCCTCCCCGAGGCGTCGTCATGACGTTCCGCCGCACCGCCCCTTCACCGGATGTCGATGACCCGCGTTCGCGACAGCTTCGGTGAGGCCCACCCATGCACCGCGCCCCCTAGGAGAACCATGTCCACGAAACGGACGACGAACCTCATCACTCTGACGGTCCTCGCCACCGTCGGCTCGACGCTGATGGCCGCGCCGGCTCACGCGGCGTCTGCACCGATGACGCCGGACCACCCGATCGGAACCACCGTCCCGCCCCTGACCAGCGATGGCGTGACCGGCCTGACCGGAATGGACCAGACCACGCTGGCTGATGGCCAGACCTACCCACTGCGATTCCGCGAGCCGGACCCGTCGACCGGCAAGGTGCTCCCGCCGGCAGTGATCGGCGAGGTCCAGATGGCCGTGTCGACCAGTGGTCGGACAGATGCCGGTACCTTCCTGCCGACGATCGGACCCAAGTTCAACAACGCCGAACAGACGCCCGTCGGGCAGGTGTACGCGGATTCCTGGACGGTCTTCAACAACGAGGGGAGCGCCACCTACACCTTCGACTTCTCCGGTCTGCAAGGTGGTGCCCTTCCCGCCGGCGCGGTCCTGGCCTTCAACGACGTCGATGTGTGCCGCGACGGGGCGTCGGAGAGCGCACAGCTGTCCTCCGATGTCGCCGGGTCCTGGCTGGATTACCGGGCGGACACCGGATCCGGAACCCCCGGCGCGGTCACGGTGGATGCGGAGACGGGTCAGGTCGACATCAGTTCGGTGTGCCCGGCCGGCGCGAACGGCGTCACGCAGACCTTCACCACCAACACCGAGATCTCCGACCTCACGATCACGCTGAACGGCTCCTCGCCGAACACCACTCCCATGTCCGGGTTGTGGTGGGCGTTCGAACTCCCGCTCGAGGAGGTCGCACCTGCCATCACGATGGAGAAGTTCACCAACGATCACGACGTCACCGAGGCACCCGGCCCGGAGATCGTGATCGACAGCGCCGTCGCCTGGACCTACCGGGTCGGCAACGCCGGCAACACCCACCTCACCGAGGTCGCCGTCACGGACGACCAGGTCGACGGCGCCGACATCGTCTGTGGTGATGGCGGCAACGTGATCGCGCTGCTCGCCCCCGGCGAGTCGGTCACCTGCGTCGCGAACGGAACGGCGATCGACGGGCCCTACATGAACACCGCGATGGCCGTCGGTGCCCCTGCCGACTCGACCGGTGCCGCGCGACCCGACCTGGAGACCGTGTCGGTGTCGGATGCCTCGTGGTACACGGGCGTCCCTGCCGCAGTGACTCCTGTTGTGCCCACCGATGGGCGTCCCGGAGGAGAGCTGGCACGAACGGGTGCGGAGCTGTGGGCGTCGGTGGGTGGCGCACTGGCGCTGCTGGCCGGAGGCGCGGCGTTCCTGCTCGTCCGCCGCCGGAACGCCTGAGCCGAGTTCCTCAGCGAGACGACGTGATCTCGACGAGCGGCGGAGTGCTTGGCTGGGTTCAGAGGATCCCGGTCAGCACTCCGCCGTCCGCACGCAGGGCCGCGCCGTTCGTCGCCGCCGCCAGTGGGCTCGCGAGGTAGGCCGCCAGCGAGGCGATCTCCTCGGGCTCGATGAAGCGTTCGAGCAGCGTGGTGTGGTTCTGGCCGATGATCGAGGCCTTCACGGCGTTGACCGGTGCGGCCTGCGATGCGGCGATGGATTCGATCGTCGCGGCGACGCCGTCGGAGTAGGTCGGGCCGCCGAGGATCGTGTTGACCGTCACGGCGGTGCCGCGGGTCAGCTTCGCGAGTCCGTTGCCGAGGGCGATCATCGCCGCCTTCGTGACGCCGTAGTGGATCATGTCGGCGGGGATGTTCACGCCGGACTCGCTGCTGATGAAGAGGATGCGCCCCCAGCCACGATCCAACATGCCTGGCAGGGCGTGCCGGGACAGCCGGACGCCGCTCATCAGGTTGACCTCGAGGACGTGGGACCAGTCGTCGTCCGAGATGGCCTCGAATTCCGCGAGACCGAACTGGCCCACGTTGTTCACGAGGATGTCCACGGCGCCGAGGTCACCGAGCAGTCGCTCGACTGAGGCGGGATCGGCGAAATCCGCGACGATCCCGTCGTGGCCGGCATCGGGGTGCGTGCGCCGAAGCGCGGCGACCGCGTCCTGCACCGCCTGCTCGGAGCGTCCGTTCACGATGACGCGTGCGCCTTCGGCAGCGAGCCTCCGCGCGACGGCGGCACCGATGCCGCCGGTCGATCCGCTGATGAACGCCGTCCTGCCGCGGAGTTGTAGGTCCATGTCGTCTCCCTCTGTCGGCGATACGCCGCCTCACTTGCTCAGGCAAGTCACTCTAGGTCGGTTTACTTGCTCAAGCAAGTCGAATAGGCTTGCCCCATGACCGATTCCGCCGAACATCCTGGCCTCAGCGGCGAGCGGCTCGCGGCCTGGGCCTCAGTCGCCACCTTGGTGGAGCGGCTTCCCGCGGCACTCGACGCCCAGCTGCAGCGAGACAGCGGGCTGAGCCACTACGAGCACGGGCTGCTCTTCGCGCTCGACACCGCCCCGGACCGCACACTCCGGATGAGCACGCTCGCCGGGTACGCGAGCAGCACGCTCTCGCGGCTCTCCCGCGCGGTCTCGCGACTCGAGAAGCAGGGCTGGGTGCGACGCGAGGTCGACCCCACCGATGGGCGGTTCACGCTCGCGGTGCTCACCGACGACGGCCACGCGCACGTCGCCCGGTCCACGCCGGCGCACCACGCCCTCGTCGAGGAGCTCGTCTTCGGCTCGCTCACGGAGGCGCAGGTGCGGCAACTGGCCGAGATCAGCGCGAGGATCGCGACGACGATCGATCCGACCGTGCCGTGGGCGCCGTCGGAGTGAACCTCGGAAAGACGTCCTTGTGGGCGCGCTCACGCCGGGCGTAGCTTGACCGCATGAGCCTCTTCATCACGTGTCCGGTCGAGAGCGTCGAACGCGCGACCGCCTTCTACGACGCCCTCGGCTGGACCCGCAACGCGGCGATGTCCTCTGACCAGGTCTCCTGTTTCGAGATCGCTCCCGGGCAATACGTCATGCTCGGGAGCCGAGAGATGTACGCGAGCGTCGGCGGCACCGAGGAGCTGATCGGCGGACCGGACACGCCCTCGAAGGTGACGGTCTCCTTCGACCTCGGCAGTCGCGAGGCGGTCGACGAGCTCGTCGAGCGGGCCGGTGCCGCGGGTGGACGGATCGGCGACACCGACGACTACCCGTTCATGTACCAGCGCCAGTTCGACGACCCCGACGGGTACCACTACTCGCCGTTCTGGATGAAGCCCGACGCCGAGCCGACCGCCTGAGTGACCTCCCCGCGACACGGCGCGGCGAGCAGGTCGCCGGGCGCGAGGTCGCGGGGGAGCAGCACGCGCTGCTCGGTTCCTGCCGCGCTGTCGAGGTGGAACGACACTGTGTGCGTCGTCGACGCTCGCCCGATCAGCCGGAGTTCCGACCAGCACGGTTCGACGTCTGCGAGACAGGCGTCGAGGGTGAGGTGATGGCCGTCCTCGCCGAACGTCGCAGTGACGACGCGCGCGACGACCACGGAGGTCCACTCGACCGGAGACGGGCATCCGCCTGTGCCGGGGATCACCGCTGCCGCCGAGTGGACGCACGGGGTTCCGCACTGCTCGACCAGGCGCAGCATCGGAACGTCGTCGACGATCACGTCCGTGGTGCTGAGGTGGGTGTGTGCCGGCCAGCGGTCGGGGAGGAACGGGTCCGGGATGCTGCGGCGGAGTGAAGGCAGGATCGTCGTGAGGGTCATGACCTCCGGTCTACGCCTCGCCGTCTGCGCGAGCGACCGCCCTCACGGGATCCATACGCCGATGACCGGAACGCAGACGGTCTCCTCACGTCGTGCGCGGGCGAGGGGACATCAGGCCTCGACCGTGGCTTGCGTCTCCTGTCAGAGTTCGCGCGCGAACGACACCGTCGTGGCCGTGCGTCCGGTCTCGGCGAGTCCCGCCTTCAGGAGGACCCGCTGGGATGCGAGGTTGGTGACGTCGGTCTCCGCGGCCGCCCGTTCTGCGCCATGCGCTGCGACGAACGACAGTGCGCCGGCGACTGCTTCCGTAGCGAGTCCGACCCCGCGAGCGGCGGGAACGAGACCGTAGCCGAACTCGACGCGACCGTCGCTGTCGGGCGGTCCGAAGAAGCCGAGTCCACCGACGGCCGAACCGTCGGCATCACGGATGAGGTACATCGTGAAGATCGGGTCGCTGACGGTCGATTCCGCGAGACCGCGGAGCGGACCGAGCTCATCGGCGAAGGGGTACTCCGGGTGCCAAGCGTCACCGTCACGCTCGTCGCGTTCGACGATGCGTCGCGCGAGCGCAGGTGAGATCGGTTCGAGGGTGGTTCGTTCGGTGCGGATGATCATCGACGCCAGTCTGGCAGGGGCCAGACGCGCATGATCGCCATGCGGTATCCGCCGGTCTGACGCCGCCGCCAAGAGCGCCCGTTCTGCTCTTGCCTGGAGTCTCAGGGGACGGATCGCGCACTCTCGGCGGCCTGCTCGAGGACCTCCAGCTCGTGACGCACATGGTCCAACGCATCCCCGGGGTGGCGATGCTGCAGATCGTGCAGCATGAACCGGCAGGCCCAGATGCGTGCGGCCGTCGACGCCTCGTCGAGGTTCGCGCCGTCGGTCCAGCCCGCGAGGAACGCCCGCCACACCGGCTGCTCGAGCAGCGGCATCGCGTGCGGGTCCAGCCGGAAGATGGCGGAGGTCCTGGCCCGGTCGTAGTCCGGCGACCCCGCCCCGGCGTTGGTCCAGTCGATGACGGCGGTCACGCGGTCGTCCGGGCCCAGCAGGATGTTCAACGGGTGGAGATCGAGATGCAGGAGCGAGCGCTTGCCGTCGATGGAGGCGAACGCCGGAGGGGCGGTGACCGTCCACAGCGCCGCCTGCGCACGACCGCAGGCGAGACCCCTCGTGAAGGCCCGCTCTGCCGTCACGCCGCTGAGATCGGCGGCGACGGTGCCGTCGACCCGCTCGATGAGCGCGGCCGCCCATGGTCCACCGTCGGTCGGGACGAAGGTGCCGAGGGCCGCCGGAACCGGCACCGACACGGAGGCTGCGTTCGCAGCGGCGAGTTCGTGCGCGATCGTCTCAGGGGAGCCGAGGCGCAGCACGACGTCGTCGATCCCGAACACCCGCCCGGTCATCCCGCCGAGCGGCTCGAGGCGTTCATGATCGAGCCCGAAGTGGTCGCTCGCTTCGATGAGGGCGCGACGGAATCCGCGCTCGTTGTCGTCGACCATCACGTCATCGTAGGTGAGGTGCGCCGTCGGGTCACGGGTGTGGTCACCGTCACCCCAGCGACGAGCGGGCCGCGGCCGAGCGGCGCTGCCATGTCGCCGTAGCGGCGACGAGGGCGGCGGTGACCGCCAGGCCGAGGACCGCTCCCATGGCGACATCGTGGACGTAGTGCACGCCTTGCGCGACCCGGCCGGCGGCGACGAGCGCCGCCAGTGCGAGCGCCGAGCACGTGACCCACCATCGGCCGACGGCGATCGCGATGACGACGGTCGCTCCAAATGCGAGCGTCGCGTGGTTTGACGGCAGTGACCAGTCACCGGCCGGCGGGCATTCGGTCGCGATCGACCACCGGGTGCATGGTCGGGGTTGGGCGAAGAGGAGTTTCAGTCCCTCGCTCGCGGCGTAGGCGAGGCCGACCCCGGCGGCGCCGGCCAGCAGCCGCGCCCGCCGTTCCGGGTGGCGGATCCAGGCGAACGCCGCCGTCGAGATCGTCGTCGCCGCCAGGAGCGCGAGGCCGATCTCCGAGGCGAGTTCGACGTTCGGGATGGCCGAGCCGAGGGAAGCGAGCCAGCGCGTGCCGACGACGCTGACGCTGGCCGGTGCTGGGACGACGAGTAGGACGAGAGCGATGAGGGTCGCAGTGGCGAACGGCAGTAGGGCGCTGCGACGTGGTACAGAGAGCGGCATTCCTCGACCGTATTGACTCGCCACCGGCATCGCATCGGACTCCGGTTGGCCTTGATGTCGGCGCCGAGTCGGATGCGGAGGGCGCTGAGATCGTGCAGTCGGCGCGTCCGGCGCTGCACGTGTGTGGTCGGAAGGCCACTCCCAGCTTGAGCTGCGTTCGCAGTACAAGTTTGTGCTACCTTGTCAGCACAAGGCACGCTGCGCTCCGTCCGACGTTCTGAAAGGTACCGATGCTCACGACACTCCTCACGCTGCTGTTCGAGGTCAAGCAGATCCTGCCCCTCGAGAACGCACTGACCTTCGGCTTGGCGATCTTCGCGCTGTCCTGGGTGCGCCCGCGTCGCATCGTCTCGTTGCCCGAGCGAGGCTTCCGTCACACCGTGCTCCGCTGGGCAGGGACGGCGGGCGCCGTCGCGATCGTGGCCGCCGCGACCCTCGCGAGTGCTCTGAACGTCGGCGTGTACGACGCGTCCGGATACGACGGTTGGTGGCGGCGACCGGCACCGCTCGTCGTGGCGACCCTCCTGATCGTGATCGCGGCGCTCGCCTTACGTCGTGTCCCCGTGCCCGCGCCGGGTGAGCGAGCGATCACGCCGCTGCGGGCGTGGAACACCTTCGCACCACGGGTGTCGCTCTGGATCGCGGGCATCGCGGCGTCGCTCGCCCTGGTGACCGCCACTTGGCAGATCGCCAGTGCGACGACGGCGCCTGAGAACGGCCAGTTCTTCGGACACGTCCCCGACTATTCGCCCCTGCCGATCTACACGAACTTCAACAACGGGTTCGGTTACGTGTCCGGCTCGGGGTGGCCGAACCACCTCGCCACGGTCATCGTCATCCTGCTCGCGGCACTGACGCTCGTCCTCGTGCTCCGCACCGACGCCAACCGGCCGATCCTCGCCCGGTCCACCGCGCCGAGTGTCCGCCCGGACCGCGAGTCGACCGCCCGGGTGTTCACGCTCCTGATGCTCGCCGGCCTCACCGCCACGCTCGGCGCAGTCTGGATGCATGTGGGGTCGGCGGGGACGTCGCTCGTCGGGATCGACGAGTACTGGGTGTCGGAGAACGTCTCGAACACGCGCCTGTTCATCGACGGCGGATACAGCGCGATCGCCCGGCCGATGAACCTCGCCGGCTACGCCCTCCAAGGAGCCGGTGTCGCTCTGGCGCTCCGAATCGCGGTGGACACCGTCAGAGCGGCGCTCGCCACACGAACGCGCTCCGACGTGGACGTCGAGTTCGCCGGGTCGGGTCGATGAACCACCTGTCGGCCGACGAGATCACCGAACTCTTCCGCGGCGCGATCCGGTCAGGGCTGCTGGGAGACGGCGAACGCCTCCCGACGGTGCGGCAGACCGCTCGGGACTTCGCGGTCGCCCAAGCCACGGCGGCGAAGGCCTATCGGGCGCTCGAACAGGAGGGTCTCGTCGTGACCCGGACCGCGGCCGGCACCCGTGTCGCCCCCGGAGCCTCGCGCGCGCCGCAAGCGGTCATCGAACGGGCTCGTGCGCTCGTCGAGGCGAGCGATGCGGCCGGGGTTGCCGTCGAGGACGTCCTGGCGATCGTCCGTGCGATCGCGAACCGTAGCGCGGAGGAGCCGTCGACGGCGGACCGGCTGGACGGCTGACGGAGCCGGCGCGCACCGAGACCGAGGGGCTATGCCGCGCCACTATGCGCGTCAGCCGGGAGAGGATGGAAGCATGACCGCTCTCTCCGGAATCGATATCGCCGCCGAACTCCGACAGGTCGAGGCCCATTGGACGCCTCGAGTGGTCGGGCGGGTCAACGATCAGTACGTGAAGGTGGCGAAGCTCCTCGGGCAGTTGGTCTGGCACGACCACGCGAACGAGGACGAGATGTTCCTCGTCGTCTCGGGCACGCTCCGTATCCAGCTCCCCGACGATGAGGAGGTCGTGCTCACGCCGGGCCAGTTCTTCGTGGTGCCGCGGGGCGTGCAGCACAATCCCATCGCCGACGAGGAGGTCGAGATCGTCTTGATCGAGACCGTCACGACCGCCCACACCGGTGACGTGATCGTCGAGGGCACGGTGCCCGTCGAGCGTCAGCTGGGCGACTTCCGCTGAGGACATGATCGCCGGACGGCACTCGACCGTAGGGTGGGCGGATGTCTGTTCCGGATGAATCACGTTGGACCACGCTCGGGAAGACGACGGTCCACCGAGGTCGAGTGACCTTGGTCGACCACGAGGTCCGATTGCCGGACGGGTCGCGATCGAGGTATCTCGTCGACGAGAGCGTTCCCTTCTCCGTCGCCTC
Organism: Plantibacter sp. CFBP 13570; assembly: GCF_014841395.1. Classification (NCBI taxonomy): domain Bacteria; kingdom Bacillati; phylum Actinomycetota; class Actinomycetes; order Micrococcales; family Microbacteriaceae; genus Plantibacter; species Plantibacter sp. CFBP 13570. The sequence goes on from NZ_JACYTW010000001.1 coordinate 205,454, forward strand.
GCTGATCATCGACGGCGACGACGTGCTCCTCGCCCGGCAGTACCGATACCCGCTCGACCGCTGGATCCACGACCTGCCGGGCGGTGCCGGTCGAACGGACGAAGCCCCGCTCGAGGCCGCCCGGCGTGAGCTCGAAGCGGAGCTCGGTATCGTTCCGGACGACCTCCGACCGATGCACACCTTCTTCATGAACCCGGGGCGGGCGTCCTGGCCGACACACCTGTTCATCTCGACTCGAGGCATCCGTTCCGGCCTGGTGGACCTGTCGGATCCCGCGGAGCAGGTGCGGCTCGTGCGCATCCCGCTGTCCGAGCTCGACGCGCTGATCGCCACCGGAGCGATCGTCGACCCACCGCTCATCGTCGCCCGAGCCGCGGCGGCGGCCCAGGGCATCGTCCCGCCGCTCGGAGTGGCCAGCGAGTAGCGATATCGCTGAGCACATCTGACCGAGAGCTCGAGCAGGCGGGACCGGTCGCGCTCCCTCGATTCGGGTACGCTCTCGGCGTGAACGAAGACGAGACGCTCGTCCACGTGAGGCACGACGCGCCGTGGCTGCCTCCCGGAGGCAGGGCCGATGTGATCCGCCGGACGACGCCACCCCGGCCGATGTCGGTCGTACGTTTGCTCCTCCGCGACTCCGACCAGGTGTTCTGCGTGCCGAGGCAGGGCACAGGGCGGCTCGATCTGCCAATGCTCGAGGCTGTATCCGATGACGTGGACGGGACGGCGGCCGTTCGTGAGCTGGCGCAACGCATCACCGGCGAGGCCATTGGCCTTCGGTTCATCGGCGCCGTGCGCAACGTCGTGGAGGCGCTGGCCGACGGATACGACTGGCCGGTCCCTGCCGCCCACTTCGGCGTGTGGGCTTCGGACGCGACTCCGATGGTTGACGGAACCTGGGTGCGTCTCGACGATGACGAGCATCAGCTGCGCGACCGACACTGGTACCCGTTGGTGGGCTGAGCCGACAGCTCAGCTGGGCGACCTGACTGGAACGAGGCAGTCGACCTCGCCGTCGCGCCGATAGTGCTCGATGTGGGGGCGGTCTTCGTCGTGATCAGCAAGGTCGAAGAGCACGTCGAACGCGCCGGCGATCTGCGCGTAGACGCCGGGCGTCTCGCCGCGAAGACGCAGCCTGAGGTAGTCGCCGCCGGGGACCACGGTCTCTTCCAGGCCGAGCGGGTTGTCGGCATCCCGGTCCAGCCGCGCGGACGCCATACGGTACCTGTCACTTCCTCCGTAGACCAGGCCCATCATCCTGCGGCCCCGCAACGAGTCGAACGAGTTCTCGAACGCCGGCCAGGCCGCCTGCACCTGCTCGATGTCGAGTGCGACGTCCTGACTGAGGGCGGCGATGTCGTCGAGCGTCACGACGTCGATCCGGCCGAGCTCATGCGTCATCGGGAAGTGCCTCATGCCTCGTGTCTAACACGTGCCGCCGTGGTAAGAAGGTCCCCATGCGCCGCGCCGTCAGCACTCTCCTCGCCCTGTGTCTCGTCGGCGCACTGGCGGGGTGTGGTGTGTTCGACCGTGGGCCGAGCTACGAGTCTGCCAAGGAACAAGCGCTCTCCCTGCGTCAGGAGTTCGAAGCGACCTTGCCGGACGGAGCGTCGACGGTGAGCCAGAACGACGTGGAACTCGCCTGCAGCGGCGGTGCCGTCCAGTACGACGGCAGCATCACCGTGAGCGTCGCGGAGGACTTCGATCGCAACGCCTGGTTGGACGAGGCTGCAGCGATGTATGCCGACAGGGCGGCCTGGAAGGTCGAGAAGGTGGTCGCAGCCGACGACTCCTCAGACCTCACGAGTGGCGTCTCCTTCATCTCCGATGACGGCTACTACGTGCGTCTCGACGAATTCGCTGACACGTCCGAGTGGGGGCCGGTCCTCGTCCTGGGCGCGTCGGGTCCATGTGTGCGTCGTTGAGTCGACCGTTCGCCCGAACACCAGCGGAGACATCCGCCGAGGGATCGACGTCGGGTCATTGCGACGGCCGGACTCGGCCATCACACGAACGGCGCACCCGAGATCACCCGGGTGCGCCGTCCGACTCCGGCGTTGGTTCCCTTACTGCTCGATGAAGGCGAGGAGGTCGGGGTTGATGACGTCGGCGTGGGTGGTCAGCATGCCGTGCGGGAAGCCCTCGTAGACCTTGAGGGTCGCGTTGCTGAGGAGCTCGGCCTGCTTGATGACCGCGTCCTTGTACGGCACGACCTGGTCGTCATCGCCCTGCATGCAGAGGACCGGCACGGAGATCGCCTTGAGGTCCTCGGTCTGGTCGGTCTCGGAGAACGCCTTGATGCCCTCGTAGTGCGCCACGGCGCTACCGGTCATGCCCTGACGCCACCAGTTGTCGATGACCGGCTGGGACACGGTGACACCGTCTCGGTTGAAACCGTAGAACGGGCCCGAAGCCACGGCCTGGAAGAACTCCGCCCGGTTCGCGGCGAGCGCGCTCCGGAAGCCGTCGAAGACCGAGATGGGTGTCCCTTCGGGGTTGGCGTCGGTCTGCACCATCAGCGGAGGCACGGACGAGACCAGGACGGCCTTCGCCACACGACCCTGCGGCTCGCCGTACTTGGCGACGTACCGCGCGACCTGGCCGCCACCCGTCGAGTGCCCGATGTGGACGACGTTGCGCAGGTCGAGGTGCTCGACGACCGCCGACACGTCGCTGGCGTAGTGATCCATGTCGTGGCCTGAGCCGATCTCCGAGGACCGCCCGTGTCCCCGCCGATCGCTGGCCACCACGCGGTACCCCTTCGACAGGAAGAAGAGCACCTGCGCGTCCCAGTCGTCCGACGACAGCGGCCAACCGTGGTGGAACATGATGGGCTGCGCCGCCGGGTCGCCCAGATCCTTGTAGTAGATTTCCGTGCCGTCGTCCGTTGTCACGAATGGCATGACTGACCTCCAAGCTCATGTCGAGCCAAGCCGTGCTCGGAACGACTCTCGCGAATTCCGCTTCCACGGAATGTGGGAGCGCGACCACGGTAACGCGACGCGGCGGCCGATTCACCGGTCTGTCGAAAGTCCCGACACCTGTCCAATCCGGTTGGTGCAGACGTCCAGTTCCGAGCGGCCGAGAGTGCTCGTTCTGCACTTCCGGAGCAGTTCGGCGAGCAGAACGGGCACTCTCGGTGGACGGATCGTTCAGCCGCGGTCGGCGAGCCACGTGCTGATCGCCGCGGGTAGCTGCGTGAAGTCCTCGACGGCGGTGTCGGGCTCGATCGGAACGCCGTAGCGCTTGCCAGTACGGTCGGCGTCGACGGCCACGGTCAGATTGACGACCGAACCGTCGTAGAGGCGGACCGGCTGGTTGGCCGTGCTGAAGCCGTAGCTCGGTTGCCCGAACACGTGCACGTCCGACTGCCCGATGAAGGCGATCGCGACCGCCTCGGCGGAGCTGCCGGTCATCCCGTCGATGACCACGGCGATCGGGCCGTCCACCTTCGGCTGCGGCTTCGTCGCCGCGCTCTGTCGGTTACCGTCGGACGACACGGCGCCGCCCGACACCGAGACGACCGTCGACCTGTCGACGGACTCGAAGGTCTCGACGGTGCCGTCGTCGAGCAGGGGTGCCACGGCGGCCACCATCGGCCACACGTTGCCGCCATGGTTGTCCCGCAGATCGACCACCCATGCCGACGTGTGGGGCGCGGCGGCGGTGATCGCGTCGACGGCCGTGTCGATGTATCGCTGGCCGAAGGAGTCGCTCCCGGAGCCGCCACCGATGAGTGTCGGGAGCCGGATGGTCGTCACACCGTCGGTGGACGTGACGGTGGGCGGTTCGTTCTCGGCCTCGGACCCCGACGACGGGCCGAACAGCTCCGCCGCGGCCGCAGGATCGTTGAAGGTGGTGTGCGGACCTCCCAACTCGGTCGCCGCCTCCGCGATCGGTCCGTAGGTGTCGGCGTAGTCGGAGGCGTCCGCGACGGAGGCCATGGCCCGTGCCCGCACCTCGGCGTAGCGTTCCGGTGTGGCCGCGACACCCTGTCGCATGGCGTCGAGCGCGACCTCCGCGTACGTCTGCGGCGACGGCGGGACGAGGTAGATCCCGTACGACCGCAGGAGCGGCGCGGCGACGACCGCGCCGCCGACCACCAGCGCGAGGAATGATGCCGTGACGACGGCAGCGATGAGGCCACGCCGACGCCGACGACGTCGCTGTTCCATGGGGGCCGGTGATGGCAAGGGCGGTCGACTGCGGGTGATGCCGGGCATGCCTCCAGGCTACAAATCGTCGATGGTCGAATCGTCAGCCCGCAGGACGATCCCGCTCGCGGAGCATCATCCGCAGGCGGGACGTGGCGGATGGATCCCACACCGAGGTGGCAGGATGCGGTCATGAGAAGTCACCATGTGAGCCGGGTCATCGGCGCTTCGCCGGAAGCCGTTTACGAATACGCGTCCGACATCGACAACCTCCCGCGGTGGGCGGCCGGTCTCGCGCAGGCCGAGGTGGTCCGCGAGGGCGACACACTCTTCGTCGAGTCGCCGATGGGTCGGGTGGAGGTCCGGTTCGTCGAGCGCAACCGCTTCGGTGTGCTCGACCACGACGTGACCCTGCCGTCGGGGACCGTCGTGACCAACCCGGTCCGCGTGCTGGCGCATCCGGAGGGTGCCGAGGTGGTGTTCACCGTGCGGCAGATCGAGCTGGACGACGACGCGTTCGCGCGGGACATCGCGATGGTCGAGGCGGACCTCGAGCGCCTCGACCACCAGGTCGCTGAGCAGGCAGGCGTTCGTCGATGACGCGGAGCACCGGTGGGGTCGTCGCCGTCGCCCTGGCCGGTGGGCTGGTGCTCGGGCTCGTGGGGTGCGCCTCCGCTACTCCGTCCCCTTCGGCGTCGCCGAGCTCCCCAACCTCGGCGCCAACGTCGGCCCCGCCCACGTCGATGCCCGACCGGTCCGTCGAGTTTCAAGCCTTAGAGGCCGAGTTCAGCGCGCGCGTCGGCATCAGCGCCGTCGACACCGGCACCGGTGCGCGCCTGTCATACCGGGCTGACGAGCGCTTCGGGTATGCCTCGACGATCAAGGCGCTCGCCGCAGCGGTCTTCCTCCACGAGGTGCGCGGTTCGGCGCGTGACGAAGTCGTCACCTGGTCGGCTGAGGATGTCGAGGCGGCCGGCTATTCGCCGGTGACGAGTGAACAGGTCGAGACCGGCCTGACTCTGTCGCAGCTCGCCGAGGCCGCCGTCCGGCGGAGCGACAACACGGCCCTCAACCTCGTCCTCGCCCGGATCGGTGGGCCGGCAGCGCTGGATGCAGCGCTGGGTGCGCTCGGCGATGAGGTGACCGAGGTCGTCAACGCGGAGCCGCTGCTGAACGTGATCGAACCGGGCAGCACCGATGACACCACCACCCCTGCCGCGTTCACCGACAACCTGACCCGCCTCGTCGACGGCTCCTACCTGGAGCCCGCCGACCGGGCGACGCTTCTCGCCTGGATGAGCGGCAACGCGACGGGCGACACCCTCATCCGGGCCGGTGCGCCGGCGGGATGGCAGGTGGCCGACAAGTCCGGGGGTGCGGGTGGGATCCGGAACGACATCGCGATCATCGACCGGCCGGGCGGCGACCCGATCGTCCTGACCATCCTCACGAACACACTCGATCCCGAGCGGGACTATGACGACGCGCTGATCGCGGCGGTGGCGAGGGTCGCACTCGCTGACTTCGATCGATAGCGGTCGCTCACCGGAGTGTCCGTGGCGATCCCAGCTCTACGCCGCCGACCGCGGCTCCGGCAGGATCTCCGCCCGTCCGAACCGCCCCAGCAGGAGCAGCAGGAGCGCGCCGCCCGAGAGGAGCCCGTCCGCCACTCCGGCGGGCAGCATGAAGATCATCAGCACCAGCGTGACGGTGCAGTTCACGAGAGAGAGCGCGAAGCCCCACTGCCGATTGCGGAGGACCCCGATCGCTCCGATCGTCCTGAGCGCACCGAAGACACTGCCCATGAACATCATGAGACCGAGGTTGTCGTCGAGGTAGGGGAGCGCGAAGACGTGGATCCCCGTCGGGAGATCGTCTGGCGCAACGTCGAGGATCAGGAGTACCGGCAGCGCCAGGGCGACCAGCCCCTCCATCAGGACACCCTGCAGCAGGAGCAGGATGCCTGCGGCTCGGAGCTGTCGACGTCGCACCACCTGGTCGTGGCCTGAAGCGCGAGTCGGATCGGGCCCGGGCAGCAGTGTCGGTGATGCGGTTCGCTCGACCATACTGCGACGCTAGTCAGGCGATGGCGGCCGGCACATCGACCATCCGGTGGATCGGTGATCCGTCCTGTGCGGATCACTGACCCGACGCCTACGGGATGAGTCGCTGCTCTCGCAGGTCCTGGAAGATCCGGAGGAACATCGCCTCCGTGTCAACGTACTCGTGGAAGCCGGCTCGGCGGGACTTCGAGGTGTCGGCGATGACGTCGTAGTCCCACGCGAAGACGAAGTCACCGAACGCCCACGACGACACCTCGGCGTAGCTGGTGGGCGCGAGGCCGTGCCGCTCGACCATCGCGTTCCACAGGGCCTCCTTGTCGGCCATCACCTCGGCGAGGCTCATCTCGAGTGGCGGCGCGACGTCGAGGTCGAAGAAGGCGGCGATCTTCGGCCACATCGACGACCACCGGAACAGGTCGCCGTTCGTGATGTTGAACGCCTCGTTGCGGGCATGCTCCGTGGTCGCCGCCCACACGGTGGCCTTCGCGAGGAGGTCGGCGTCGGTCATCTCGATCAGGCTCGTGTACGCGCCGGGCTTCCCCGGGAAGCGCAACGGGATGCCGAGCTCTTTGCTCATGGACGCGTAGACGGCGATGACCATCGCCAGGTTCATCGGGTTGCCCAGGCCGATCCCGGCGACGACCGACGGCCGCAACGCCGACCATGACCAGGCCGCCCCGACCTGGCGGCGCTCGAGGAACTGCTGCTGGTCGACGTTGAACTCCGGCGGCATGTGCGGCGGGTCGGACTCCTTCGCGGGTGTCGCGAAGGGCCCCAGGTGTGCGCCGTAGACCTTGTAGCCCTGCATCAGACTGATGTGTTCGAGGCCCGGCGCGACGGCTTCGACGGCGTCGACGACGTTGGTGAGCATCGCGAGGTTCGGTGCGACGAGCTCGGCCCAGCTGGGGCGGTCCTGGTAGGCGGCGTAGAACAGGTGCGTCACCTCCGACAGGCCCCGCAACTGGTGGATGGTCGCGTCGCGGTCGAGCAGGTCCACCGCGAGGTGCCTGACTGATCCCCGGTCGGTACCGCCGCGGCGGGACAACCCGATCACGTCCCAGCCGAGCCCCTCGAGGTGTGTTATCAGGTTCCCGCCGATCACTCCGCGGGCTCCGACCACCAGTGCTGTGTGCTGTGTCATGACATCTCCATCGTTAGATCGCGATTTACCGATCCACAGTGTCGCACAACATCGTGGAATCGCGATATTGCGATATGGTCGACGTATGACGAACGCTGACGACTTGGACCTGGTGGCGATCTTCAAAGCGCTCGGCCATCCGACTCGCCTCGCGATCCTCGGGTGGTTGAAGGATCCTGAGTCGTTCCCGCCGCAGGATCAGCCGGCGGCCGAGGTCGGCGTATGCCTCAAGCACATCCAGGCGAGGGCCGAGGTGTCACAGTCGACCGCCTCGCAGTTCATGGCGACACTTCAGCGTGCCGGCCTCGTGACGTGCACCCGGATCGGCCAGTGGTCGCACTATCAGCGCGACGAGGCCGCGATCGAAGCGCTCGGTCGGCGGCTGTCCCTCGACCTCTGATCGCCGAGACGGCGTGCCGCCAGCTGTCTCCGGAGCTCTTGGCCCATCACCGAGCTCTCGCTGGAGTGTGTGGGGTGGGCCTTGACCTTGCACCGGGGTGCAGGGTCGACAGTGAGGACATGACTTCCTCGATCGTGCGACGCACCGTGCGCCTGTCCGCCCTCTACGACCTCGTCGTCACCGCCGGGTTCGCCCTACCGTTCACCGCACCGACGCTGTTCGCCGGATTGGGCGTCATCCACTCCGCACTGGCACTTCCCGGGGTCGTTCCCGACCCTGGAGACGTGTTCGCGGTGATGTTCGCCAACCTCATGGGTTCGCTCGTGGTGGTCTGGTCGGCCTTCCGCCTGGTGCGCCCGACGTGGGCGGCCGGTGTGGCCGACACGGCTGGGAGGTTGCTCTTCTCGCTCGGCATGGGGGCCGCGTTGCTGGATGGCGCGTCACCGCTGGTCCTCGGGATGCTCGTGTTCGAGCTGCTGTGGGCGGTCGTCCAGGGCGGCGTCATGCTGTCGGCTCGTCGGGCGGCCTTGGCCTAGGGTCGGCTTGTGCGTATCGCTGAGCTGGCCCGGCTGGCCAAGGTGAAGGTGTCCACCGTCCGGTTCTACGAACGGTCCGGTTTGCTCGCCGAGCCCGAACGGACCACCGGCGGTTATCGCGACTATCGGGAGACCGATGTCGTCCGCCTCCGGTTCCTCCGTCGCGGCCAAGAGCTCGGGTTCACGCTGGCGGAGCTCCACGACTTCGACCGGCTGTCTCAAGCGGCGCGGAGCGGCGGCGCTTCCGCCGGTGACGTCGCCGCCGCGGCCGCGCAGAAGCTGCAGGAGATCGACGAGAAGGTCGCCGACCTGCAACGGACGCGTTCTGCCATCTCGGATTTACTCGATGCCCAGTGCGTCGATCCGTCGGTGCCGTGCCCGATCGTCAGTGCGCTCGCCGGAGTGGTGGAGGCCGAGTCGTCCTGATGGGGTCGCCGCGGAGCTCCCGCCGCCCTCATCCTGCGCCACCGCCACCGCGACCGCCACCGCGACCGCCACCGCGACCTCGAGTGCAGTGAGCTCGACGTTGGTTGTTTCCTTTGGGGAAACACTGTGATAGTTTCTTCAGACGCAACGACTGGAGGTCGATCATGGATCATGAAGACGAACAGGACCGCTTGAACCAGGCGCGAGACGCCTCGCGCCGCTCCGCCCGCCAGGGAGCGCTCACCACCGCCATCCTCACCGCGGTACTCATCATCGCGCTCGGGGTCGTCGTCGACCTCGACATGGTCTGGCTGCTCGGACTCGTCGCCATCGGGTTCGTCGCCCTGTCCCTCGCGCGTCCGGTGAGGCTCCGCCTCGACTGGTCGGACCGGACCGGCGTCCTGCTGCTCACTGCGAGTGGCGTTGCGGTCGCCGTGGTCTACGTCGTGACCCAGTGGATCGCCCGTTCCGCAGGCGTCTCCGTACCGAACACGGTGTCCGCGGTCGTCGCAGCCGTCGTCGTGTTCGCCGCCTGTCTGCCCGCACTGGTGCGCCTCGCGAACGGCTCCACGCCGCTCCGCGGACGGTCGGGGTCGCGCGATGCCTGACGACGATGGCGCCGAGGACGCCGCGGTCAGCCGCCGGGCGCTGAACCCGCTCTTCCACGAGCCTGCCCGCCTCGCCCTGCTGTCCGCACTCGCGCCCGCCGAGTACACCGACTTCGCCTCGCTCCTGCGCATCACCGGCGTCAGCAAGTCGGCGCTCTCGAAGCACCTCTCGGCGCTCGCCGACGCCGGGGTGATCGAGGTCGGGAAGAGCGACACGGACCGCCGCGGCCGCCGCATCGCACTCACGATGGAGGGGCGAGTCGCCTTCGAGTCCTACCTCGACGCCCTCGACGCCATCGTGCAGCGGGCGCGTCGGTGACGCGGGGTCTTCCAGCGGCGAGCGGCGCGCATGGCTCGGCACCGGACTTCCGACGGACGTCGCAACGAGGCGTGACCCGCCCGACCTACGGTGGAAGCAGACCATCAGAAGGGGGCGCGATGCGAGCGACACCTGCTGGAGAGCGCCTGTCGATCGGGATCGTGGGCGGCTCCCTCGGTGGCCTGTTCGCGGCTTCCCTCCTCACGCGTCGCGGACATCGTGTGACGGTCTTCGAGCGGTCCAGGACCGGGCTCGAACGCCGCGGCGCGGGGCTCGTCGCCCAGCAGGAGCTCTACGACCTGCTGCACGCGGTGGGCCGTGACGCCGAGGCCCGCGTCGGCGTGGTCGCCACCGATCGCATCACCCTCGCTCGAGACGGCCGGGTCCTGACGAGCGACCCCACACCGCAGATCCAAGTCTCCTGGGACCACACCTACTCGGTCTTCCGCAGCCTCGTCCCGCCCGAGGGGTACCGGCTCGGACAAGCAGTCGCCACCGTGCACGACCGCGACGAGGGTGCCACCGTCGAGACGGCGACGGGGGAGCTGCACGAGTTCGACCTCGTCGTCGGCGCCGACGGACTCCGTTCGGTCACCAGGCATGCCGTCGCCCCCGACGACGAACGCAACCGGTACGCCGGGTACATCACCTGGCGCGGCCTCATCCCCGAAGCCGAGCTCCCAGCCGCCGCCGCACGCACCTTGCTCGGACGTTTCGCCTTCTACTCCGGTCCCGAGGTGCACATGCTCGGGTACCTCGTCCCCGGCGCGGACGGGGAGACCGAGCCCGGTGCACGCCGCTACAGCTGGGTCTGGTACCGCAGCATGTCCGAGCACGAACTCGCCGACCTCATGCGGCTGACGCGCCGGCCGGCCGGGAGCTCCTCGACCGCGCCCGGCGACCTGCCGAACGAGCTCCGCGAACGACTCCTCGCCGAGGCGGAGCAGCTCCTCCCGCCGCCGTTCGCCGCAGCGGTGGCAGCCGAGCCGCGCCCATTCATGCAGGCGATCTACGACTACGTGCCGCCGCGCATGACGAGCGGTCGCATCGCGCTCCTCGGAGACGCTGCAGCCGTGGTCCGCCCGCACACCGCCAGGGGAGCCGCCAAAGCGGCCGGCGATGCACTCGCGCTCGCCGCGGGCCTGGACCTGCGGCTCGGTGTTGAGGCGGCACTCGCGCAATACGAGGCCGAGCGGCTCCCGGTCGCGCGGGCGATCAGCGACTACGGCCGTGAGATCGCCCGTTCCCTGCAGCTCTGACCGCACGCTCATCAGGAGGGGAACACCATCACCTCGGTGCGTCGGAGTCCGGCGACCCGCCGACCGTCCTCCGGGACGAACCCACGTCCTCCGGTCGGACGAGTCCTCGACGAGCCCTGAGGTAGTCGCCGAGCGCGGCCGCCCGCGTGATCCCGGTCTCCGATCCTCCCTGCGTCATGGCCCGGTCAGAGTCCGCGGGACACCGCGGCGGCCGCTGCGAGCCACGCCCGCTGCGTGCTCGACCGCAGGGCGTCGTGACGGATGACGCCGTTCTTCAACGCGGGATCGAAGGGTACGACGACCACGTCGCGCACGTAGGGTCGGAAGTCCTCGGCGTACGCGTTGGCGATCGACGTGTCCTTGGCCTCGGCCTCGGAGACGATGACGACGGCGTTGCGCGCGAGTTCAGCACCGCGCTCGCTCACGCGGCTGACAGCGGTGAGGGTGAGTCGCGCGCCCTCCTTCTTGTCCTCGACGGTCGTGGTCGGGATGACGAGCTGGTCGGTCAGCTCCACCATGCGGCGCCAGTTGGGGGCACCGGCCGAGTTGCCGGAGTCCATGACGATCAGGCGGTAGTACTTCGCGAGGACGCGATGGACGAGGTCGACCTCGTCGGCGGTCACCACGTGCTCGCCGTCGGCCGCGGATCGCAGGACCTCGTACTTGTCGCCCGGCTGGTGGTGGACGAACCGCGACAGGTCGGCTCGCTCGGCACCGGGGGAGAGGAGGTCGCCCGCCGCGGCGAGGAGGTCGAGGACGGTCGAGTCGTGCCCGCCCTGTTCGGTCCGCCAGCCGAGCGTGCCCATGGTCTCGTTGTTGTCCCAGGCCGCGACACCGCCACCGCCGTACCGGGCGAAGACGGACGACAGGTTGACGACGGTCGGCGTCTTGTTGGCGCCGCCCTTCTGGTTCGCGACGGAGATGGTGCGACGCCTCGGGAAGTGGCGTGACACGGCGTGGACGTCGTCACGCTCGGCGCGCTCGCTCGCGGACGGTGGCACCGAGAAGCCGAGCTTGTTGAGCAGGCCGGCGAGCCCGTGCTGCGCCGGGCCGATCGTGGGCGGCGCGAGGAACGAGGGTGCATCGCGCAGATCTCTTCGAGCCGGGGCGGTCGGCTGGCCCGGAACCTGCTGCTGCTGCTGCTGCTGCTGCTGTGGGACCGGGGGCTGCTGCTGCGCGGGCGCGGCCGGCGGTGCCTGCACCGACTGCTGGGCCGGGACCGCC